>JAQBFL010000326.1:0-4319 GCA_032123415.1 bacterium
TCGGCGCGGTCGCCGCCGACGGTGATTTTCTCCCGCGCCATCCGCGCTCGGGCGGTCGCCAGGCGTTTTTCCGCCTCCGCCAGTGCCCCCGCATCCGCTTCCGCCTTGGCCGCCGCGATGGCCGCCTCGGCCCGGGCGATCGCATCCAGCGCCTCGGGCTCGTTCACCACCGCCGTCACGCTCCACACACCGGCTTCGTCAAACGTCACGGGATAGTCATAGACGCCGGGCCGGCTGCGGCGATCCGTCGGGTGCATCCGGATCTCCCTTCCGGATGGCGCGGTCACGCGCACGGTCAGGTCGGCCTGGCGATGGGGCTGCCAGGCACGATCCACCAGACGGGTCGTCAACACCGCCGTCCGGCCGACGTCCATCTGCGCGGGCGGACGGGCAATCTGGGGGCGATCGGGCGTCAGTCGCGGATCGGGCGCTACATAGCGCACCGCATTGGCCCAGAAGCGCCGGTAGTAATCGGTTCCCTCCGGGATGCCATCCGCATCGGAGCCAATCGGGCGCAACATCTGCCAGCGCCAAGTCGTATCGACGGCCAGGCTCAGCACGCGCCCCTTGCCCACATTCTGCGCGGCGACCAGCGGCATCGCGCCATCATCCGTATGATGCGCGGCCAACAGCACGGCGCCGGGCTTGATGTCACCCACGCGGTTTGCGCCTTCGAGCTGGGGCATATCCAGCCAGGCGTTGCGATTGGCTTCGGCATCGGCCTCCAACCGCATGACCGGGTGCTGAAGTCCGAGCGGGGAGGGAATCGCCAGCAGGTTCCCCTTCACATGCGGATCGCGCAGCGTCGGAATGGCGAAGGGAATCAACCCGGCCAATGCCGAATGGTCATAATTTCCGGCGCCGTAAACCTGCTGGCCGCCCAGCGTGATCAGGCCGCCGCCACGACGCTTGACAAACTCCGCGAGCCACTGCATGCGCGTCTCGGCCGGATCGCCTTCGCGGAAATAGCCGCGCGGAATATCGCCCAGGATAATCACATCATACTCGTACAGGTCGGCCTCGCGGTCCGGCAAGCCGGTCCCGCGGTTCTCGTGCCGCATCCGTCCCTGGGCATACCAGCCCTCCTTGGGCAGCAGAACGAGGGAAGCGGTTTCGAGCACCGGGTCGCGCTGCAACCAGTGTCCGAGCATTTTGAGCGCTGGACGGGGGATATCGACAAGCAGCACACGAATGCCGTCGGGGATAACATCCACGACGTGTTCGAGCACGAGCAGTTCCTCGCTGTCGGCATCGCGTACGCCATCGACAACCAACCGGTACACCTTCCGTCCGGGCGTTTCGGGTTTGATCGTAAACCCGAGCCTGAGGGGTTGCTCACCGACCGTCAGATCCCGGATTGGCGGTACAATCGGCTCGTTGCTCTCCCCGAGAAACAGGCGGGCGCGTACGAGCTGGCCGACGAAGTCGGGCGCCTCGAACTGGGCCTCGATGCGCAGTTCATCGCCCAGGCGCACATAGTCGGCCCCGCCCGTAAGGCGCAAGCGCGGGATGCGGGCCGCCTCGGACCGGCCAAACACCACCGGGTAAATGGGTAGCCCGCGATCGGTGTAGAGTGCCGCCACCCCGCTGCCCTGATCGCCGGTGGAATCGTTTCCGTCACTCAGCAGAATCACGGCTTGCAAGTCATGCTCGCGATCGAGCAGTTCGGCCAACCCTTCCATCAGCCGGGTCGAACCGGTTGCGGTGTCGCGCATATCATCCGATAAACGCCAATCCAGATCGTAGCGGGCTATATAGGCCTGCGCGTTGAGACGGCCACCGAGCGCATCCACCATCCGGCGGGCCGCCTCCAGCCGGGTCAGGCCATCGGGCCCATCGCGCAGACCCATGCTGCCCGACCGGTCGGTAATGACCGCAATAGACGGATTCTCAGCCAGCTCGAACGTCACGCCAACCTCGGTGCGCGCAAGCATCAGGATCAGCAGACCGAACGCCAGCAGGCGCAACGCCGTCAGCAGGATGCGCAACCGCAGGGGCAAGCCCGAACGGCGGATCGCGCTCAGGCCGGCCACAAAGACGGCCAGCAAAACGATCAGCGCCAGCGCCCACCAGCCCCCGGGCAGTGCGAATCGCCAATGCCAATCGCGCAACGCGGTCACGCGCCCCGCGTCCTCGATCCCGGCCAGCCAAAGCAGAAACCTCGCGATCATGCAACCCCTTCATTGGCGCCGGACAGCGCGTTCTCCCGTTCCCGGCGGCGCCTTACTTCACGAAACGCCCGCGCGGCTTCCAGGGTGTAGAACGCGAGCAGCAGCCATGCCAGCGGATACCAGAGCTCGATACCCACGGGAGATGCCGTGATCATGCCGGCCTCCTGCACGACATTGACCTCGTCACCGAGCAGAGTCTGCAGCTCGGCGGCGTCGACCCGCTCGGTGTTGCTCTCTCGCCGGTCGAGATTGACCGCCAATGGGCGACGGTAGGCCGCAACGGGGGATGCATCGGAGGCGCGCGGACGCTGCAACCAATAGCGCCCGGCCGACAGCGGGGGCAGCAGCACGCGCTCCTGCGAGGACTTCGGGAGCAGACCGATCGTCTCCTCGCCGCCGTCATCCGTCTCGCGGGTGACCAGCATGTGGTCGACCGCCGCGAAGAAGGATTCATCCGCGGCCGCGGCCGCCGGGCGGGCCGAAATCAACGTGTCGGACGGACGCGTGTCCAGCTCGCCGGTCAGGTCATCCATCAGGCGCCATACCAGGGGGGGGAAGATGCGGGTCATGGCCAGGTTGCCACGACTGAGTTCCAGACCGAAATTCAGCGCCATCGTCCGCCCGCGTCCGCGGCGGACCTCAACCGCCAGCGGCCGCCCGTCGGTGCCACGCATACGCACAATCGCATCGGTCGCCAGCTCGCGTGCATCCCGCACCCGCTGGAACCGGACGACGCCGAAGTCCTCGGCCTGCGTGGCCTGCATCGGGCCCAGCCAGGCACCCGGCGTGACCGCGTGTGGCCCGGCCGCGCCGAGAGCGATACCGATGGGCTGCTCCAGGTTCACTTCATTGCCCAGCATGATCGGGGCCAGGTCTGATTCGCGGGCCGAGAACGTTCTGTTGAAGTCCACCGGATTCACGCCGCCGCCACAGATGAAGAGCAGCGCCTTGCCATCCTCGACGAACGTGCGCAGATCCTCGACCACCTCGGCGGGGACCTGGCTCACATCGTACAGGACAATCAGGGCATAGCTGCCCAGCGTCTGGGCCGGCAGCGCTTCCGGGGTGATGCGCGTGACCTCGATCCCGGTGCCGAAACCGAGCCCGAGCTCGCGCCCGGGATTCATGGCGAACTGGAGAATGCGCGCGCCATCGACCGGTTCGTCGAGATGCCCGCCGGCATCGGCCGTCCCCATGCCGGCCAGCGCTTCCGACTCCCGGTCCAGAACGTCGCTGACCCCACCGACCAGGAGCACGCGCCGCGGCCGCGACACGGTGAAGGGGACTGTGAAACTGTTATCGTCCGGAAACGCGTCCTCGCCATCGAACACCACCCGCGCAAAGGACTGCACGCCGCGATTCACTCGCGCACCCATCGCAACGGCCACATGCTCGCCCGGCGCCAGGGTCAGCACTCGCTCCGGGATATCCTCGGCGCCGGGCATTGTCGAGCGGAGACGCCCGTTGAGCGGGTGTGGCCCATCGTTGCGCAGGCGCGTCAAGAGCAAGGCATCGTCCCCCACGCGAGCCTGGCCCCCGATCAGCTCGGCATTCAAGATCGCCGCATTTTCGATTTCCGCGCCGCCGAGATCCACGATATCGATGGTCATCTTCCCACCCATCGTGCGCTGGATATTGGTCAGTGTCTCGTGGTCGCGCCGGTTGCGCGTGGCGAATGCGGATGCGCGGCCATCGGTCAGGACCACGATCTGCGAGAGCACTTCCTTGCGCCCGCGCACCAGCTCTGCCGCGCGGGCCAGCGCGTGAATCAGGCCCGGCCCGCTGCCATCGCCGACCTCGATCGATTGCAGGGCTGCCAGCGCCGGGCCGGGATCGCTGCTCAGCGGGGTCAGCAGGCGCAGTTCGTCGCCCGCGGCCAGCAGCGCGCAGTAGCCGGGCGCCTGGACATCGCGCAACAGCCGGGCGGCCACCACGCGGGCGGCTTCCAGCGGCGTCTCGGCCTCCCCGCCGGGCACACGCGTCCGCATGCTCGCGGTGGCGTCGACGATGACCACTGGCGTGTGGCTGCTCCGCCAGGGCGAGGCCGGCTGGACGTCGGAGCTGATCGCCAAGGACGCCGATTTCCCGGAGTTCGAACACGCCGCGGTCATCGGAGATCTGGACCACGACGGCAAGCTGGAGCTGTTC
>JAQBFL010000327.1:0-6650 GCA_032123415.1 bacterium
ATCGGATCACGATTACGGTGGACGATTGAGCAGGCTCGTGCCAGGCTCCGTCCTTCCACCGGAGCGGGAGCCGGTTGCGCCACGGTCTTGACTTGCCGCGCGCAAAGGGCAATCATCGGCATCAGATAGCGAGCGGCCAACATCGCGTCGCAGCCTATCGCCGCTGGCGCGGCTCAGGCTGAACGCACACGGTGCCAGAGATGGCGCTTGATTTCTGCGCAACACCTTACTACGCTGTAAGGAGAAATGAAATAGTAAGGAGGTTGCGATGATTACGGCCACGTTGACAAGCAAGGGACAGCTGACGCTCCCCAAGGTGGTGCGGGATTCGCTTCACCTGCACGCAGGCGATCGGGTCATGTTTGTTGTCCACGGTGACGCGGAGGCGGTACTGCAACCCCTCACGAAGTCCGTCGACGAAGTGTTCGGACGGCTCCACAACCCTGCTCAACCGCGGAGGAGCATTGATGAGATGAACGCCGCCGTGGCGAAGCGCATGAGGGGTGGAGCGCGATGATTGCGGTAGATACGAACATCATCGTTCGTTTTCTCGTCCGCGATGACGAGAAACAGGCCGAGCTCGCCCGCAGGCGACTCAAGCAAGCCGAAGAGAACCGGGAGCGTCTTCTGATTCCTCTTCTCGTGGTCCTAGAGACGATCTGGGTTCTCGAAAGCGCATACGACAAGACGCGCGCCGAGATACTGGACGCCATCCGGACCATGCGACAGATGCCTGTTTTCGAGTTTCAGGCAAACGACGTCGTGGAACGTCTGCTCGCTGACGGAGCGGCATACAGCGCGAACCTCGCCGACATCCTTATCGCGCACTCCGCGCGAGCCCTTGGTTGCGAAAGCGGCATCACATTCGACAAAGGAGCCGCCAAACTGCCCTTCTTCAACCTGCTGAAATGACCCGGCACCAGCCGGTGGTGGTTACGTCGCTTCGCGCCGAGCCACACCGGCGACGTTTCGATTCAGCAAGAAATGACCTCTTGACAGCGTGGCCCATGTGGGCTATGCTTTCCTCATAACGATGGAGGAATAACATGAGCAGAACTGCCACAGTCAGAGCGCGAGTCGAGCCGGACTTAAAGGCCGACGTGGAGAAGGTGCTTGATCGTGTAGGCTTGAGCACAACGGAGGCGATCAACCTGTTTTACTGTCAAATCCGTCTGCGCCGCGGTCTTCCCTTCCCTGTTGAGGTCCCGAATGAGACCACTCGACGGACCTTTGAAGCAACCGACCGTGGAGAGGATCTTCACGCGTACGAGACGCTTGATGAAATGTTTGAGGCCCTCGACAAGTGTTGAAGCTTAAGACTACGACCCGTTTTGAGAAGGACTACAAGAAGGCCCGAAAATCGGGCCGAGACCTGTCCAAGCTCAAGCATGTCATGACGTGGATTGCAAAGGAGGAGCCCCTTCCGCCTGAGCTGCGCGATCACAAGCTCATCGGGAACTATCAAGGTCGACGGGAATGTCACCTCGCTGGCGACTGGCTCCTCATCTACAAAATTGAAGATGACACCGTCATTTTTGAGCGCACCGGAAACCACTCGGAGTTGTTCAATATATAGGAATCGAACCAGCCGTTGCTCGCGCCGGCTTACAGCCGCGCGAGAACGGCGACGTAGTCTTGGAGGCGTATGAAAGACATTTCGCTTGAGTACAGATATACGCTAGATGATGCTGTGCGTGCGGCCGTCGAGGTGACGAGGAGCGTCATCTGGTTTTCACGCGTCATGCCATGGCTGGGGGCAGTCTTACTGGTCGTCTGCGCTGTCTCGGTAGTCGCGTTTCACAAACCCATTTCTGATTTGACTGCACCGATTGTCTTCGGCGGCATCTTTGCGGCAATGCCGCTCATCACTCGCTGGTCAGCCAAACGTCGTGCACGAGAGCTTCCCAGTCTCAACAATCTGATCAAATGGGAGATTAATGATTCTGAACTCCGCACTTCGACAGAGGGGGCGGAGGCCCGCTTTGTCTGGGACAAGATAATCAAGGTTCACGAAAACAGGAATGGGTTCTTACTCTTCCCTCAACCGCGGCTCGCCCACTGGATTCCCAAGCGCGCATTCCAGGGCGAAAGCGACATCGAACTGTTTCGAGAAATCGTGAAGAGCAAGCCAATCAATTATTGCTGGGAAATCCGATTAGGATTACGATCATGATTACGATTACGAAATAGGAATTTTGCCCCACCGTTTAGGTTTTTCAGCGGAATCGAAAGTGGAACACTGACCCTTTTGCTCCTTCATTCTCAGTCAGTTTGTGACAGCTCCGCCCAGTGGCAGGCGGCGGCGCGGCCGTCGCCGTAATCGCGCAAGGTCGGAATCGACGACCGGCAGATATCCATGGCGTGCGGGCAGCGGGGATGAAAGGCGCAACCGGGCGGGATGGCCGCGGGATCGGGCACGTTGCCCGGAATGGCTTCCAGGCGGGCGGCGTGTGCGCCGAGCTTCGGGATGCTGTTAAGCAGGCCCCTGGTGTAGGGGTGCAGCGGGCGGCGAAACAGGTCCGCGGTCCCGGCGTGCTCGACGATCAGCCCGGCGTACATGACGGCCACGAACTGCGTCGTTTGCGCGACGACGCCGAGGTCGTGCGTGATCAGCAGCATGGACATGCCGAACTGGCCCTGCAGCCGCGCCAGCAGGGCGAGGATCTGGGCCTGGATCGTCACGTCGAGCGCCGTCGTCGGCTCGTCGGCAATCAGCAGCCCCGGCCTGCAGGCCAGCGCCATGGCGATCATCGCGCGCTGCCGCATCCCGCCCGACAACTGGTGCGGATACTCGTTCATGCGCTGGGCGGGGTTCGGAATACCGACTTCGCGCAGCATGTCCAGTCCGATCGCGCGCGCCTCGCTCTTGGACCGGGTACGGTGCAGCAGCACGCCCTCGACGACCTGGGCGCCGATCGTGAAGACGGGGTTGAGGCTGGACATGGGCTCCTGGAAGATCATGGAGATCCGGTTTCCGCGCATGGCGCGCATGGCGTCGTCGGCCAGGGCCAGCAGCTCGGTGTCCTCGTAGCGGATGCTGCCGGCCGCGATATGGCCGGGCGGATCGGGGATCAGGCGCAGGATCGACAGGGCCGTCACGCTCTTGCCGCAGCCCGATTCGCCCACGAGGCCGACCGTGCTCCCGCGCGGCACGTCGAGGTCCACGCCGCGCACGGCGCGCGCGATGCCGCCGTCGAGGTGGAAATCCGTCTTCAAACCGCGAATCCTTAGTAGGGGGGCGGCGGTTGTGTTCACCGTTCTTTCCTCTTTCCACCGACGATGGTCCGCGGGTCGAAGGCGTCGCGCAGGCCATCTCCCAGGAACTGAAACGCCACGACGGACACGAAGATCAGCGCACCGGGCGCCAGGAGCCAGGGATAGTGCCGGATGTTGACGATGTTCATGCTCTGCTGGAGCATGTTGCCCCAACTGGCCTCCGGGTCCTGGATGCCCAGCCCCAGGAAGCTCAGGCCGGACTCGCCGAGCATGCCGGCCGGGATGGCCAGCGTGGCGCTGACGATGGCGAAACTCATCGTGCCCGGCAGCACGTGGCGCAGGATGACGCGAGCGTGCGAGGCGCCCAGCGCGCGCGCGGCGAGCACGTACTCGCTGGTGCTGACGCCCAGCACCATGCCGCGAATGGTGCGGGCCATGCCGGCCCAGCCGATGAAGGAGAGGATGATCACGACGGCGAAGTAGATCTGGGTCGACGAAAGCCGCGCGGCGTCGAACGAGCTGCGCAGCGCGAGCAGCAGGTAGAAGCCGGGCACCATCATCATCATCTCGCAGATGCGCTGGATCACGACATCGGTCGTGCCCGAAAAATAGCCCGAGATGCCGCCCACGATCATCCCGATGGCGAAGGAGATCAGCACGGCCACGATCCCGATCGTCAGCGAGACACGCGAGCCGTAGAGCAATCGCGAGAAGATGTCGCGCCCTAGGTGGTCGGCGCCCAGGAGGTAGAGCATGGGCGGGTTGCGCGCCTCCGGCGCGTCGGTCGCCGCATCGCCGCGCGTCGCCGCGCGGTCGCTCGCCGTCTCGACGCCGAAGAGACGCAAGCGGCTGTCGAACAGGCCAAACAGCTTGCGGGAGGCGCCGCGCCGCGCGAGGAGGCGGATCGGATAGGTCGCGGTGTCGACCTCTTCCGGCGCCAGCCCTAGCCGTTCGGCAATCAGCGCCGCGTTCCCGGGGCGGCCTTCGACGTAGTGTTCGCGGAAATCGGCGTCCGTCAAGCGGTAGCCGTTGCGGATGTAGGGCCGCGTCCAGTGCCCCTGGTCGTCGCGCCAATGCACGATGGTCGGCCAGAAATAATTCTTGTCCTTGGCGCCCTCGAAGTAGGCGTAAGGGCTGACGAAATCCGCCAGCAGCATGAGCAAATACAGGAAGGCGAGGATCACTCCGCCATAGATGCTGAGCGTGTGGCGCCGCAGCTTGCGCCAGGCGAGCGCGTACGGGGAGCGGGCGCGGGGACTGGGTTGGGATCGCTCAGGCATAGGACACCCTCGGGTCGACGATAGCCAGCAGAATATCGCCAATCAGGTTGCCGACCACCAGCAGCAACGCGGCGATCAGGGTATCGGCCATCACCAGGTTCAAATCGCGGTTGAGCACGGCGGGGTACATCATCTGCCCCACGCCGGGGTAGTTGAAGACCATCTCGATGAAAAGGCTGCCGCCGATCAGGCCGGGAAGGATCGAGCCGAAGCCCGCCACAAAGGGCGTGATCGCGTTGCGCAGCGCGTGCTTGTAGATCACCGTCCGTTCGCTGAGGCCCTTGGCTCGCGCGGTGACGATAAACTGCTGGCGTTGCGTTTCGAGCATCGTGCCGCGCATGACCCGCTGCATGCCGGCCATGCCGCCCAGCGCGAGGACGAGCGTTGGCGCGATGGCGTGCCGGACCAGGTCCACGGTCTGCCGCCAGGGGTTCATGCTGTCGAAGTTGATGCTCGTCCGCCCGCTGTCCGGCAGGGAGGGCAGGAAGGACAGCGCACTGTCCGGGTCGGCTGCCTCCTGCAGCAGGTAGCGCACCAACACGGCGAGGAAGAACGAAGGCAACGCCATGCCAATGAAGGTGAGGAAGCTCAGCAGCTTGTCGCTCAACCCGTATTGCCGCACGGCGGCGATGACCCCGGCGGGCAGGGCCACGGCCCAGGTGAGCAGCATGGCGCAGACCACCAGCAGGACCGTGTTGCGGATGCGTCCGGCGAGTTTGTCCATGACCGGCACGTTGTCGTGACTGCGTCCGAAATTGGGAACCCATCCGATGGTTACGGGCGGGCCGTCGACCACCAGGTCCAGGCGGTAGACCGCCAGGCGTGAGGTGTCCAGCGCCGCGAACTCGATCTCGCGCACGAGGTCGAGGTTCAGGCCGTCGGCGGCCAGCTCGTGCAGCGGGAACTCGCGGCGGGCGCGTTCGCGGGCTGCCAGCGTGAAACGGCGCGTGACCGTCCTGGGGGCGTCCGGTTCGCCTCCGGCGAGGCGCAGCTCGTACGCGGCGGGAGCAGCGTCCGGGTTGCCGACCTCCAGGGACAGGCAGCGGAACGAATCCGCGGAAAGGACCGTGTCGCCGCCGTCCGTCACGCCCACGGGACGACCGCGGGGGTTCCAGTCCGTGCGTTTGAGGCGGTGGGTAAGGTGCGGCGATCCGGGGCTGCGCAGGGCCAGGGCGGCGGAGGCGGAAGGGAAGGCGATGGAGAGGTAGGGGCGGCGGCGCTCGGGCCTGACGATGGCGTACTGATCGAGCCCCGCCGCGACCCGCCGCACCGCGGCGCGTCCGCCGCCCTCCAGGCGCACCGCGAGACCCGCGGGCGTGGGCGCCGGCATGCCGGCCTCGCGCAGGGCGGCGGCGGCAAGACGCACCGTGACCTCGCCGGGCGCGTTCAAGTCCAGCGTGGTTTCGATCGGCGCCTCGCGGCCGGCGACGGCCAGCGACAGGGTCGCGCGCGGCGGGGGCGCGTCAGCGGCCGCGGGCAGATCGAGCACATCGAGAACGACATGCCAGCTCGATGCCCGCGGCGCGGCGGCGGCCAGCAACGCGGCGGCGTTCGGGACGTCCGCCAGGCTCAACGTGGGATGCGCGGCGTCCAGGATGCCCAGCTCGGCGGCCACGGGCAGGGCGGACTCGACGGCGAACTGTTCGGGAAACTGGCGCGCGTCCGCAAAGCTAGCCAGCGAACGGCGTTCGCGGCCCAGGCGGATGTCGAAGAACACGCCGCCGAGCCATTTCATATAACGCACGGGCATGGCGTCGTAGAACCCGGTCCGCTCCTTGACCTGCTCGATGACCTGGAAGCTGATATTCGGGTTGAGGATGAAGCGGTCGAGCGCGCTCTGCGGGTCGGTGTTGATCACGGCGAAGATCACGAACGTCATGAGGAATACGAGCGGGATCGAGATCAGCAGTCTGCGTATGATGTAGGCGCGCATGGGGGGGAAGGCGTTAGGGGTTAGGCGTTAGGGGGTGCGTTCCCTCAAGGTTCGGTCGAAAATCATGTCCACGTCCACCAGAGAGTAGACGGACGGGTTGAAATTGTCGAACCGGTCGTAGACCGCCGTGTTGACGGCCTCGTTGACGGTGTGGATCAGCGGCACTTCGCGGGAGATGATGTGCTGGAACTCGGCCGCCAGGCGCAGGCGTTCCTCGTAGG
>JAQBFL010000328.1:0-4486 GCA_032123415.1 bacterium
CGCCATCGGCGATTACCAGTCCAGCGCTCGCGACGCGCAATCTCCCCCTTCCGAAACCGAGACAACCGGCGAGGAGCTTTCTGTCTCGCCCACCACCGTGACGCTCGACCAGAACGGCGATATGGCATCCCTCACGGCCAAGGGCGGCACCGCCCCCTACTCCTGGGCCGTGCAAGACGTCTTCCGCGGCAGCATCGTCGACGCCGGCGGATCGAGCGCGGCCTATCAACGCAGTTCGGCCGGGGACAACGCCGTAGCGGTGACCGACGCCACCGGCAGCAAGGCCTACGCGATCATCGAACAACCTTAAGCAATAGATAAGAGCAGGAGGTTGCCGTGCCCACACGAAGATCCCACAAGAAAACTTTTCTCACGTGGCTAGCCGTCCTCGCCGCCGCGTGTGCCGTTTCGGGGCCGACGCCGGCCGACGCCCAGCAGACCAATGTAGTCACCATCGCCGGTCGGGTGTTCAACCAGTCCGACTGGATGAACGATCCGAACCTCTCGCCCCCGCAGTGGCATGTCTACGGCGAAGACGGCGAGCCGACGCCGGGCAAGGGACGCATCATGTTGTCGATTTATCGGGGGGCCCCGGAGGACGATGCGTTGTTGACGTCCGTCTTTCTCGATCCGACGGATGGGTTCGCAACGACCAATCTGCTGATCGATGCGTCAACATCGCCATCGGCAACGAACGGCTACTGGAAGTTCACCGTCACCAACGCCCCGGCCGGCGCCCCTTACACCCTGGTCGCCTTCATCGACGGCAACAACAACCGCGCCTACGATCCCGGCGAACCGATGGGCCGCCGCACCATCACGCCGGCCCTAGACTCCATCTACAACGAGGTCACGGTCCGTGACGACACCGACGGCGACGGCATGCCGGACTGGTGGGAAGCGCACTGGTTTGGCGACCTGAGCCAGACCGGTACGGGCGACTACGACAACGACGGCCTGACGAACCTCGACGAGTACTGGCTGATCCACGGCATTCATCCCACCATCACTATGACACTCGCCGACCCTGACATTCTCAGCCCGGCCGACTGGGACTCGGACGACGACGGGATGGACGACGCATGGGAAGTCCGGCACGGGCTCGATCCGACTAGTGACGCGGGCGACGACGGGCCCGACGGCGACCCGGACCTCGACGGACTGAACAACCTGTTCGAGTACCGCGGCTTGGACGGCGTTGGCCCGCGGATGGGCATCGGTGGATCGAGCGACGGTGTCGCGGTCATCACAGGTTCGACGGATGCGATGAATCCAAAATCGCAGGATTCGGACGACGATGGCGTGGACGATTTCAGTGAGGCCATCATCGACCTGACCAATCCGGTGCATTCGATGAGCGGAACGAACTTTGCCTCCCGCAGCCTCTCGATGGCCGTCAACGGGGGCGCGGGCGTGCCGCTGGTCGCCCCCGTGGCCGACCCGGATCTGTTCAAGTTCCTCACGGGACCCGGCACGGTAGAGTTCTGGATTTATCCGGAAGCCGGCGCGACAAATGGCTTGATCTATTACTTTCCAGGGGTGACGGGCGCGGCGGACCATTTCCGCATCGCTCTCGACAACCTGCGGCCGAAGATGGACATTCTCTCCGGGACGAACGTGGTGGCTTCCGTCGGCGGGTCGGGCGTGGCGCCGCTGCCGACCAACCAGTGGTCGCACGTGGCCTTCACCTGGTCCCCCACGGACAACAGCCTGAATCTCTACGTGGACACGGTTCTGCTGATCGCGCAGAAGGTGTTTTACAAGCCGAATTTCCGATCCGGCGCCCCCTCGATCCTGCAGGGCTTCAGCGCCGGCGCTATCGACGAGTTGCGCGTCTGGGATCACGCACGGAGCGCATCCGACCTGAACCACTGGTTCCGCCGCGTCTATCCCGCGCCGGGGTACGTGCTGACGGAGCACAACACGCAGGCCGGACGTTACCTCCAGCACTATCAGTACCCGCGTCCCCTGCGCGCTTACTACCGCTTCGACGATGGGGGGGTGACCGTCGAGAACTTCGCCTTCCTGAACGATTTCGATTACGATCTCCCCGGCCTTGCCGCCGCGGTGACCGCCGACGTGGCCGCGCCGATCTTCGATTCTGACGACGGCGACGGCGACCGCCTTCCCGAGTGGTGGGTCTCGCTGCACAACTTGGAGCAGTATCTCGACTACGACAACAGCCAGTTCGGACCGGTATCGATCCGCTGCCCGGAAGATCCGGAACTCATCCTGGACTGGCATTACTTCAGGAGTTTCTCGGCGTACGGCTCGATCGGCAACTACACCACGTGGGTCGAGGACCCCGAATCGTCGTCCGCGATCTTTCACGCGCCCAAGACAAAACCTGACTTCGCGCTCGGCGCTCACTCGGCCTACATGAAGTACGTCTACCTGCTGACGCAGCCGCGCGAAGGCCGCTTGGAACTCTTCACGCCCGGCATGGTGTCGACCATCGTCTACATCAACGGCGAACGCGTGACCCCGGAAGGACAGCAGGGAGAAACAACGCAATCTCTTGACGTGGCGTCCCGGTTGAAAATCGGCCGCAACATGATCTATGTGCGGTGCGAAAGCGAGGTTGAGTTGCGCGGAGCGCCGTCGTCGTATTATGGCACGGTCGCCGAGTTCAGGGATTTTGACCCGGGGCTGCCGGCCGAGCTGCTCGATTGCGCCGAGAATCCTTACCAGTTCCCGCACGCCGTCGGCAAGTTCGACGCGCGCCTGACCGTCGACGGACGACAGGATATCGTCCGCGGCGACGAGACCCGCGCCGATCCGCGCGCCGTTTGGCATTGCCAGATCTGGTCCACGGGCAGCGAGCAGTTCGGCGGCACGTTCCCGCGGCCGGACAGAGAGATGCTCGCACAGCCCGGCAATCAGGAGTACGGGCTCCCCCAGCACGCCGAGCGCGAGAACAACCCGCTGGACCCCGACCTGGCCGACGATGGACTGGACACCTTCTACGAGTTCAACTGCGACACCAACCCGCGCGAGAAGGACTCGAACAACAACGGCATCCCCGACGGCGAGGAGGACTTCGACAGCGATGGCTTGATCAACCGCATCGAGCAGTTCTACGGGTCCAGCCCCAGGCTGCCAGACACCGACGACGACGGGCTCATCGACGGGCTCGACCTCGGAACCAAAGGCCACCCGGCCCAGTCGCTCAGCCCGTTCAAAAACCGTTACCTGCGCTTTGGTGGCGCCGAAACCGATTACCTCGAACTGCCCAAGGACGCCCGCATGGCGCTGGCCAAGTGGACCGTCGAGGCCTGGGTCAAGCCGGATGCCGACGAAACCGATGGTGGCGTCATCCTGCGCCGCCAGGCGACGAGCGCATCCGCCAACTATATGCTCGGCCTCGGGGATGGAATCGGCGTGCCGATCAATGTTCCCTATGCCGGCTTTGTCCCCAACTTCGGCGGCGCGCCGGTCATTCTGGAGGCGCCTTTCGCCATTTCCACGGGCGAATGGAGCCACGTAGCCGCCACTTACTACAATGGCAACCTGCGCTTGTTCGTCGGCGGCACCAACGTGGCGATGACCACGGCGGGCGGCGCGCCGGCCGCCTATGGCGGTGGCCCGATCATCCAGCGCGTCGGCGAGGGGTTCAAGGGCGCCATTGACGAGCTGCGCATCTGGTCCAAGGACCGCTCGGGCGCGGAAATCCTGGCGAATCGTGACGAGGTGCTCACCGGGCTGGAGAACGGCCTGGTCGCCTATTACCGCTTTGACGACGGCACGTCCTACACGAACCTCGGCGGCGGCATCGTCGTCGGCTCCAGCGCCAATAACGGAACGAACGGGCTCGCGACGACGCCGGCATGGATGTGGGGAGAGGTCGAGGAGTACGTCGCGAAGTTCGCATCCGACTGGAACACGCAGTGGTCCCACGCCGCCTCGTTACGCGGCAACGCGGCGTTCACGACAAACGCCCCCTTCGCCATCCAGGGACCGCCTCAGTTGCAGGTCTTCATCGAGCCCGACGACGCCGTGATCGAGGGCGCCGAGTGGTCCTATAACGGCGGCGCGACATGGAATGTCAGCGGATTTCTCGAAACGCGCCTGGCGGCCGGCAGCTACAGCATCAGCTTCCGCCCCCTGGACGGCTGGATCGCGCCGGCGGTTCAGACGGTGGTGCTGGAGCGCGATGTGTTGACGACCCTGACCGGTCGCTACATACAGGCCGCCTCCCTCACGGTCGCCATCAACAACAATCCGGACGTAATCGCGGCGGCTCGCTGGTCCATTGACGGCGGCCTGAATTGGCACACGTCGGGCGCCACCGTGGACAACCTCATCCCCGGCGTTCAGCTCGATGTGATCTTCCAGGATATCTCGGCCTCCGTGCCCGGCTTCACCCGGCCCGCGCCGATACAGGTCACGCTCGCCGAGGGCGAGAGCCGCATCGTCACGGCCCAGTACGCGCCCATACTCGGCAACGTACGCATCGTGATCAAGCCGCCGGAGGTGCTCGACTCCA
>JAQBFL010000329.1:0-3364 GCA_032123415.1 bacterium
ATCGCGGCGTCCCGCCAAGCCGACCGCGTTCTCGCGGTCGGACAGGTCCGCCGCTACACGATTGCCATTCAGGCGACCCGCCAGTGGCTGACATCCGGCCTGCTGGGCGACCTGGAGGAGTTCCACGTCGAAGAGGGCGGCATCTACGGATGGCCGGTGGCTTCCGATTTCTTCTTCAAGCGCGAAACGTCCGGTGGCGGAGTCCTCATGGACACCGGGGCGCACGTGCTGGACACCCTGCGTTGGTGGCTGGGGGACCTGCACGTGACGGGATACGAGGACGATGACGCAGGCGGCATCGAAGCCGATTGCACGATGCGGATGGAGACGAACGATGGCATTGCGGGCACGATGGTTCTCAGCCGCCTGCGCACCCTGAGCAACCGCTGCCTCCTGCGCGGTTCCCGTGCATTGCTGGAGGTGAATCCGTTGGCGAACTGGGCACGGCTGGTTCCGCACGGCACCGGCATGGGGCTTTGCGGTGGCTATGCCGTCAACGGTGCGGAAGTCCGAAATCGGGAATTGGTTGATCTCTTTCGACAGCAGGCGGAGGAATGGCTTAAGGCGATTCGCGGCGAGAAGGCCGGAATCGCCACCGCCGAGGAGGCCCGCGCAACCATCCGGATGATTCAGGAAGGCTATGCACGGCGTATCCGGCAAACGTCGTGCTGGGAACGGCGATTGGTTGAGGCGGTGGCATGACGGCGGCAACGATGCAGGAGATTTTAGAGGCTCTGCGTGGAGCGAAGGTGCTGCTGTTGGGAGGAGGCGGCGTTATCGGCAGCCGCCTGGCGGAAGTCTTCGCCGGAGAAGCGGGCGCCCATGTGGCGGCTGTGGTGCGAACACTTTCCAAGGCGGTACGCCTGGCCCGCTACCCCGTACGCCTGATACCGGGCGACGTCCGGGATCCCGCGTTGTTGGATCAGGCCATGGAGGGATTCGATCTGGCGATCGACCTGACCTATCCGAAAGAAGGAACGCGAAACGAACGTTGTCGGGACGCGGTCCTGATGGCGCGCACGATTGCGGAGGCGGCCGTTAGGCACAAGGTTCGGAGGCTGGTGCATTTGAGCACGATCTCGGTTTACGGCCCGTTGCACGGCGATATCGTTGATGAGACCGCCCCGCGCCGCCCGGGAACCGACCCGTACGGGGCAGGCAAGCTGGCGGGCGAACGGGAAATGCTGCGGCACGCCCACGAGCGGCGTGCGCCCATTGTGGTCCTGCAACCCACCGTGGTGTACGGTCCTTTTGCCGGATGGACTCTGGGACCCATCCGGCAACTGCGCGATCAAACAGTCGTCTTGCCCAATGATGGGCGCGGAGTCTGCAACGCGGTGTATCTGGACGACGTGGTCCAGGCCATTATGCGTGCGGCCGTGGCGCCGGACATTGACGGCGAAGTGTTCCTCATTTCCGGCGATCCCGCACCGACATGGCGCGCCTTCTACGGCGCCTATGAAGCGATGCTGGGAGTGTCGTCCATCCGGGGCATGGACGCGGCGGCGATTCACCGCCATCTGAAAGCACAAGCCAAAGCCGCTCGACCGATTCGGAGGATTCTGGACATCGTCCGCGCGGATGGAGCACTGCGGCAGGCCGTGCTGAGTTTGCCGGGGCTTTCGCTGTTCTACTCCGCCGTTCAGCTCGCACTGCCGCAAGAACAAATGGAACACGTAAAGGACCGCCTGATGAACCGCAAGGCGGAAACCGCAGCCCTATCGTCGGAAAAGCCATTGCTGTTCCCGAGTTCTGCCCAACTGGGCATCATGGCGTCGTCTGCTCGGGTTTGCATCGATAAAGCCCGCCGACTGATAGGTTTCGATCCCGGCTACAACCTGGAAACCGGCATGCGGGCAACCCGCGAATGGGTTGAATGGGCCAGGCTGCTCTAGCGTTGCGATGACCAGCACCGCCACAGGCATCTCAGAGACCGCTGACTTCAGGCGGTCCGTGACCGGCATGGTCTCAACGATCATACCGGTCTACAACCGCGCAAAGATGGTTGGCGCCTCGGTGCAAAGCGTGTTGGCGCAAACCTATAGGCCCATCGAAATCATTCTTGTGGACGACGGTTCGACCGACGGCACACTGGATGAGCTGAACCGGCTGGCGGCGAAGCATGGCGACCTCATCCGCGTCGTGCACCGGGAGAAAGGCGGCCCCGGATTGGCGCGCGAAACGGGTCGATTGGTGTTGCGCGGCGAATTTATTCAGTATCTTGACAGTGACGACTTTCTGTTTCCCCGCAAATTCGAGGTCCAGGTTTCTGCGTTGCGCGCCCGCCCTGAGTGCGGCATCGCCTACGGCCGATCACGTGTGGTCAATGCGGAGGGGGCGATTCTTCAAGATCCCAGCAAATGGACGGGCAAGTCGTTTGATCGCCTTTTCCCAGCCCTGCTGGTGGATCGTTGGTGGCATACACACACTCCGCTGTACCGGCGCAGCCTGTGTGACTGCATCGGTCCCTGGCCCGAGCTGCAGCCGGAAGACTGGGACTACGACGCCCGGGCAGGTGCAACCGGCACACAGCTTGTCTTCTGCGACGAACTGGTCTCCTGTCAACTCGACCACGACGGCCACCGGGTCACTGGCCGGCCTTACGAGCAATACCTTCCGCAGGAGGCGTGGTTCCTGCCGCGGCTGTACGCGTGCGCCGTGCAGGCCGGCATTGACGCCCACACACCGGAGATGCAGCATTTCGCCCGATGGGCGTTTGCACTGGCCCGACGCGCAGGCGCTGCGGGAATGAATGAAGCTGCGGACGAACTGCTGGATCTGGCCATGCACGCCGCAGGGCGAAAGACAAAGGGAATGCGAATCGTTCGATACGGCGCCGATCGCATGGGATGGGTAATGATCGGACGTCTTTGTCGGCTGGCGGAACGCTGCAGGCCGGGCACCCGGGGCAAAAGGACGCTGGCCACGTCGTGGTCGCGCGAAATATGCGGCTCCGCCGCTGCGAAAGGCAACAGGTGCTGATGGGCGCACACCCCGAAATCTCCGTCGTCCTTGGCGTCTTCAATGAGAAACGAACGTGAGAACAATCAGGTCGAAAAGAAAACGGCAACGAATTCTTCTGCTTAAAACCCTGTCGGGGACAGTCGGTGGCGCCGAATCTGTGTTTGCTGACCTTGTCTCCCTCTTACGACAACGCCGTATAAACCTGTACACCGTCAGCAACGGTATAACATTCAAACGTCACGACCTGGATTACGTTGTTCCGATGACCCGTCCGCGAGCCAAGCGGGGGATTGTGACCGCCTCATCAATGCTCGAGATGTTGTCTTCGTCGATCTGGTTTTTCTGCATGTGCCTCCGTGTTCGGCCAACGCTTATTAATGTACATTTTGTGGATTCTGCG
>JAQBFL010000330.1:0-3998 GCA_032123415.1 bacterium
GACGGCCATCTGCTTCGGCTTGGGGGCGGGTGCGGCCTTGCGGGGCGGAGCCTTCGTTGCGACGGCCATCTTTGCCGCGGTTATCTCTCCGGGCGCAGACTTCGAAGCGCGCTGAGCGGCGCCTCGACCTGGCTTGACCGGGGCGGCGGCTTTCGTCCGCGCCGTCTTCTTCGGTTGCGCAACGCTCTGCTTGGTCTTCGTACTCGCCATGCTCCACCTCTTGTGATGAAAAGCGGGAAAAACTACCAGTTTAAGTCGTGGTTGTCAAACTATTCCGCTCGTCATGTCGGCCGGCTGGTGCGTGGCCTGGAGGACGCTTTGCCAGACCCACCCCCGCGGGTCGACCGTCTTGCGCTTGCCCACCATCGGCAACGGGAAGTGCACGATGCGCGACTGGTGCATGCCGACGGTCATGTTCGTTCTGCCGGCCATGGCGGCATGCAGCGCGTTGTAGCCCAACCGCAGGCAGTACTCGGAGTCGATGGCGCTGGCCGGGCGGCTGCGGATGGCGTAGCTGGGGTCGAAATACTTCATGTTGATCTCGAAGGCGTGGTCGCGTCCGTATTGCAGGATGCGGTCCCGGAGCAGGACTCCGACATCGTGAAAGACCGCGTTGCCGGACTTGTCCGTGCCGTTGGCCGGCGCCGCGAAGAAGTGCTGGCCGGCGCCTTCGGCGACGACGACCACGGCATGGTCCTTGCGATCGAGGCGGCGGTGAAGGTGGGCCAGGAAGCCGTTCTCCCCGTCGAGATCGAACGGCGCCTCGGGAATCAGGCAGAAGTTCACGTTGCTGTTCGACAAGGTGGCGCTTGCGGCGATCCACCCCGACTGGCGCCCCATGAGTTTGACCAGCCCGACACCGTGGCGGTAGGCCTTGGCCTCCGCGTGGGCGCCCATCACGACCTCCCAGGCGGCTTCGACCGCGGTCTGAAAGCCGAATGACCGGTCGAGGATGGCGATGTCGTTGTCGATGGTCTTGGGAATCCCGACGACGGCGAGCGGAAAGTCCTGACGGCGCGCCTCGTCGTGAATGTCGCGCGCGCCGCGCAGCGTTCCGTCTCCGCCGATCGCCAGCAGGATATTGACCCGGTAGTGCCGCAGCGTGTCGACGATCTCGCGCGGCTCCTGGAACCCGCGCGACGACTTCAGGATCGTGCCGCCCTTTTCGTGAATGTCGTCGGTGTTCTCGGTCGTCAACTCGACGGGGGGGCAGTAGAACCGCGCGACCAGCCCCTCGAAGCCGTACTGGAAGCCCAGCACCGACTTGACTCCGTACTCCTCGATCGCGCAGAAGGTCACGGCGCGGATGACGTCGTTCAGTCCCGGGCACAGTCCTCCGCAGGTGACGATGCCGACCACGGTGTCCGCCGGGTTGAAGAAAATGCGCTCCCGCGCTCCCGCCAGTTCCAGGAACTCCAGATCCTCGATGGAACGGCACTCCGCCAGGTCCTTCGTGCGGTTGTGCAGGCAGATGCCCTCGCCGGCGTAGAACCGGTGTCGGCGCGTGCGCAGCGGCGAGTCGTAGGCGCATTCGCCGAGCGAATCGATCGGTATGAAGTTCGGGTAGGCCATGCTGATTTCGATCCCCTCTCCTTACGAGCTTCGGTTCATTTCAGATCCGCGAGCAGCGCGCCGAATTGGGCCACGGGGACGATGCGCGCGCCGCGCTCGATGGCCGACTTGCGCAGGTCGCGGTCGTCGGTCACGAGCAGCCGCGGCATGGCCGACATGGTGGCGCAGCAGGCGTCCAGGCCGCGCACGATGGCGGTGTCGGCACGGTGCTCGCCCTCGCCGCCGCCGGAATAGATTTCGCGCACATTCGCGCCGTGGCGTCGTTCGGAGGCGACGGGGCTGTCGAAGTAGATGCGCACATCGCATTCGGGGTGAGCGAAGAACATCCTGCGCGCGAGTTCCACGAGGTGTTCGCGCGCCCTGGTGCGCGGCGCGTCGTCCTCGAAATCCCGCGAGAACATCTCCGGCAGGAGGTGCAGGACGTTGTGGCCATCGACCATCAGCACGAGCTGCTGCGCGTTGGCCGCCGCCTGGCGCAATTGCCAGACGGGGTCGTCCCAGTGCGCCGCCTGCACGACGCGCGGGCCGTGGGCGCCGTATTCCACGGCCATGCGGCGGTTGTAGGCGCGGAAGATCTGCACGCGCTCGTAGGCGGTGAGCAGGTCGAATTGCTCGACCTCGCCCAGCAGGCGGCGGACGGTCTGCGCCTCCTCGACGGTCGCGGTGGCGTTGACGCGGGCCAACAGTCGGGCGGCCGCGGGGCCGAGGTCCGGAGCCGCCTGTTGGAGTGTCGACTCCAGGCGGGAGATCGCGCGCTGCAGTTCCTCGCGCAAGGCGGCCATCTCGGGAACGGGATGGACGGCCTCGTTCGCCGCGCGGGTAAGGTCATCGAGCGCCCCGCGCAGGGCGTCGCGCCGCTTGCGCATTTCGGCCAGGTTGCCCGCGTGCCGGTCGATCGCCGCCTGCTTCTCGCCGGCCTGGCGCGCCCGCGGCAGAAGATCCTCGGCCAGTGCGCGGCCGGCCGCGGCGGCTTCGTCAGCGGCGCACAGCGGCATCCGCCTGGCGTACCGGCGGGTTTACAGGGGTTCGCCCCCGCGCGGCGCGGCGCGCAACTCGATCTCGGCCGTGGCGCGCTGCGCCTGCTCCCGGGCCGCGCCGAGCTGCTCCCGCAGCTTTCGGACCTCGGCCTCGGCATCTTGACGCGCATTCCGTTCCTGGTCGAGCGTCCGCCGCAACTCCCGTGCCTGCGCCTCGGCGGCTTCCGCCTTTTTCTCGAGCGCCTTGACGCGTTGCGCCCGGACGTGGGCGTGTTCGAGTTCTTCCTTGAGCCTTGCGTTCTCTTGTTTCAGGCGGTCGATCTGCTCCGAGATCGCCTGAACCACCGCCCGTTCCATGGCGCTCGTTTCGTCGTCCTCCTCGCTCTTGTCCGGCGGGGCGGAAGGGGGGGCATCCGGCAACGGCGGCAACAGCGAATCCTCGAGAGCGCCGACGAGGCTCTCCACCATGTCGTAAGCCTCCAACTCGGCGCCGGCCGTGACCTCCAGTTCGCCTTCGCCCAGGTGCTTGCGCGCCTCCGCACGGATGGCCGCCCGAGGGTCCAGAAGGGCGCCGGCCGGCGCGGCCGTGCCGTGGAGGATGCGAAGGCTGGGCAGGATGCCGATGGCGACTTCTTCGGAAAGGCTGCAGATGGGGGCGCAGTATGGGGAGGAGAACGTCAGGAGGATGCGCAGGTCTTCCGGCAACTCGCGGCCCTGTCCCAGCATGGCCGCGATGCGGGAGCGTATGCCCGGCGCCGAAGCAGGTTTCAGGCGGAAGCCCTTGGCGGCAGACGGCACCCTCCGGGCAAAATCGAGCACCAGGTCGGGCTCGGCGAGGTCGATCAGCTCGCGGTAGTGCCGCAGGACCGCCTCCGGGATATCCTGTCCGTCGATTTGCATCGCCGTGCAGAATGTCACACGATGAAGGAGGAATCAAGCTCGCCTTGACACAGGACGGCGGGACGTGGCACATTGGGCGTCGCGATCCCGCCATGTCAACGCGGCTCGGTTGCCGCGGGCATTCTCGGTTGGGAGCGCGACGGAGTGGCCCGCACATGGAATTGACGCAGGAACAGAAGCAGACGATATCCCGGTGGGTGCGCGAGGGCGCCTCGCTCTCGCAGGTCCAGACCCGCATCGGTTCCGAGTTCGGCGTGGCCATGACCTACATGGACGTGCGGTTTCTGGTCCTGGATCTCGGCGTGAGCGTCAAGGACAAACCCGCCCCAAGACCGATCGCCGAACCCCAGATGGACGTTCCGGCGGCCGGGGAACCGGCCGACGGGGACTGGCCTGCCGATGACGCCGACCTGCTGCCGCCGCCGGCCGGCGATGAGCCCGCCTCCGCCGCGGGAGGAGCCAGCGTCAGCATGTCGGTCGACCGCATTATGAAGCCCGGCAGCCTGGTGAGCGGGTCGGTAACCTTCTCCGATGGCGTGAAGGCATCCT
>JAQBFL010000331.1:0-7066 GCA_032123415.1 bacterium
TCTGCGGCACGTTCGCCACGGCAATGCCCGAATCGCTCTGGGCGCGGTCCGCAGCGGCCGTCTGTACGAGGTTCCCGGCGCCGCCAACCGCGGCCATCGTGGGCAGGGTCGCCGCGGCGATGCCGCTGTCCACGGTCGCGCGCGCGCCGCCCACACCCTCGACGAGGTTTCCGGCTGCCACGACGGCCGCTGCCGTCAGTTGGGTTCCGAAGCCCGCGGCTCCGATCTCTTGCAGCGCGGCCTCGACGGTGCCGGTCGCGTAGTACAGGCCGGCGTCTTCGATCCCGACCAGACTTGCGCCCTTGGCGTTCGCCGTGCTCGCGAGGTTGGCGGTCAGTGTGCCCACGTCGCTGTCGGCCTCGATGCCCTTGTTCAGCACAACGTCGACGGTCGTCGCCCCGATCAGTGCGTCGGCGAAGGCGCAGCCGATGGGTTGGAGCGTGCCGCTCTGCACGTTGGTGACGCTGCCGGCGCTGTCGTACAGCTCGTCTCCGGCAGTGACCGCCACGCCCGCCTTGGGCAGTTCGAAGACGCCGCGGGTGTCGCACGCCACGTCAGCGCCAGCGGTGGCCTCGTCCGTGCGCGCCACGCAGCAGATTCCGCCGTGCATGAAGTAGCCACCGGACAGCACCCCGCCCGCAGGAGCGGGGAAGGGGATGCCGGTGTCGTCGAAGTACTTTCCGTTGGTGCTCATCGTCGTGTCTCCTTCTTCCTGCTGGGCCTAGCCCGCGTTGTAGTAGGCGCCGCGGAAGTCCACAGCGGTCGCGCCGTACCAGATGCCGCCATTGATACGCAGGGCGCCGGACTCGAAGCGCTCGTCCATCTCGGTCTGGTAGCCCTGGCGGCTCGTCGCGTAGCCCCACACGAAGGCGTTGGCCTGCGCGGGCTCGCCGATCAGGTACCAGGCCGTCACGCTCGAAGCGTCCAGGATCGGGTCGGCGATGACTTCCAGGCCGCGCATGCGCTGCGTGATGACGCCCGTGCTGGCGGTCGGCGTGTAGAACTGCGACATCAGCGCTTCTACGGTTGTCATCAGGCTGACCGGGATCAGCAGGTAGCGCGGCGTGATCTGCACGCGCTGCGTGGTGAGGTCCGGCAGCGTGATCGTCTGGTTCATCATGGCCGCGATGGCCACGCCAAGGGTCGCCTGCGAGGGCGGGGCGACGTCGCCGCCGGCCGCCATGTTGCTGTGCAGAGCGTTGAAGAAGTTGATGCCGTCGAACATCACGGGGTTCGCGAGCAGCGGCGCGTACGCGACCGTATTACGGGTCGTCGCGGCGCTGTTGGCCAAGAAGGCCGCCCGCTGCGCGATGACGCCGATCTGGTCGCCCATGACCATCTCTTCGGTGATCGAGATGATGCGGCCGCGGTGCGCGACGGCGTGCGTCTCGGCCTCGTCGCCGAAGCTCGTCTCCGTGGCGTCCGCGCCCTCGACGATGACCGGCATCTGCGACACGCCCGACGTGCGCACGATGCTCACGTTGTAGGGGTGCGGCACGTCGACGCGCGACTGCCAGGGCTCGTAGGTCGTGGCATACTCCGCATACATCGGGCCGGCGATCTTGCTCGTGACCGCGGCGTACACGAAGGGGAGATCCGCCGTGCTCATCAGGTGCTCGATGTCGCCGCCGGCCGCGTGCAGCGCGTCGCGCTCCATGCGGAACAGGTGGCGCACCGCCTGCCGGTCGCTCATCGCGCCGACATCTGCGCCGGTCGAGCCGACCACCGCGCGGGAGATGCCCGTCAGGCTCTGCCGAGACAGGCGCAGGCTGAGGTCCGAAGGCTTCTCGACCTTCTGTCCCGATCGCAGCAGGATCGCGTCAACCGCGGCCTTCGCCAGGGTCGCCGTGTTCGTCTCGGTGCGCAGTCCCGTGGTCGACGTGGTGCGGGTCGCCTCGTCGCGCTGCACCTTCAACTCGTGAAGGGCCAGGCGGGCGGCGTCCACGTTCGAGCCGTCCCGGATCATGGGCGCGGCGTCTTCGCGGGTCAGTCCCAGGCGCTCGGCCTGGCTCTGGATCGCTTCGATCCGCTCTCGCTCCACCGTCTGAGCCGCGAGCCGCACGGCGTCCAGATCGGCGGGGGTGGTCTCCGTGGTCGGAGCCGTCTTGGTGGGGTCAGGCATCTTGTCCTCCTTGGCGGCTCCAGCCGCGTTCAACGCGATCAGGTGCGCCCGCGTCTCTGCGGGCAGTAGGGATAGAACGTGCGCGCCGGGGTCGGCTTGCACGGGCGCGCTCGAAAGCTCGTAGGGTTGCCACGTCAGCGCAGTGTGCAGGTCTGGCTTGCCCTCGCGCTTCGTGACTTCGCGGGGTGACGTGATTTCCACGCCCATGCTGATCCCGCGCAGGTGGCCGTCCTTGATGTCCTGACGAACGCCCTTCATCTCTTCGCGGTCGGATAGCCGGATGGTCGCGCGGTGCGTGCCGTCCTTCTCCGTGCGCGCGCTGCCCGGCAGAATCGAGCCGAGCACGTTGCGCACGCTGCCGCTGTCGTGGTTGTCCAGGAAGGGCGCGCCCGCGTTCAGCAGGCTCAGGTCGGCGCCGTCCGCAGCGAAGGCCAGGTCGTAGGACGTGTCGGTCCAGAAGTCGTAGCGCTTGACTGCCGCGCCCGTGTAGAACACCACGTCAACCGTGCCGGCGTCCGCGCTGTAGGTCTCGGGCTGTAGGGCGAGGGCCAGGCGTTCGGTTGTCGGTTGCGCGGGCGACTTGGGCATCGTGGCTCCAGACGATAGATCGTCCTGTGCCCGATTGTTACGAATCGTTACACACAAGTCAAGGGGCTTGTATCGTTTCGTTACTGAGAAGGCGTCTCGTCGTCTTCGGGCTGGTCGTCGGGCTCGGCTGCGGCGGGCGTCGCGGGGTCTGCCGGCGTGGCTGCGCTCGACTGGATCTGGCCGCCGTTCGTCGTCTGGTTCGGGTCGCAGTCCAGCACGATGTCGCGCGCCTCGAAGTCGCGGCGCTCGGCCTCGATCTTGTCACGCAGCGCGGGCGGGTCTTCGCCGCGGTTGCTCTGCTCTTGCTCCAGCGTCGACAGGCCAGCGCGGATAAGCGCCACGGCGCCCTTCGCCGCCTTCTCTTCGTCCACGTCGCTCCAGGCAGGGCGGCTCCACTCGACCGGATAGTCGCCCGCGGGCACGACTTCCGCCACGACGGCGGCCTCGACGAACCACTCCCACAGCCGGTCGCAGAGCAGCGGCACGACCACGGTCTCGCGTAACACGTCGACCCACCGCTTGAAGGCCAGCATACCGTAGCGAATGCTGGAATAGTTCGTCCCGGACAGGTCGCCGGTCAGCAGCTCGTAGGGAATGCCGATCTCTGCGGCGATCTCGCGGAGCTCTTCCTGCATGTACGCCGGGTAAGCCTGGTCGCTCGGCGGCTGCGGGTAACTGACGGTAAGCCCTTCGGGCGCGTAATAGACGGAGTTGGGGCGCAGGGTCTCGACGGGGCGCCCTTCTGCGTCGGTGATGCGGCTCCCCGTGATCGGCTGCGGGTCGCCGGTCCCGGCTGCCACCGACGCGGCGCCAGTCACGATGGCCCAGATGGCGGAAGCGCTGCGCTTGCGCGCCGCCTCGCTCGTGCGATAGTCCACCATCTGCCGCAGGCGCAGCAGCGTAGGCGTCAGGTGCGGGATGCCGCGCGTCTGCCCGGGGCGGCTCAGCGCCTCGGCGTAGATGTGCGCGATGTCCGCTTCCGGCACTCGCACCGTCTCGCCGCCGTAGCCGAAGCCACCGAGCGCGCCGGGGTGGGCGCGTCGCAGGTGGTAGGCTTTCAGCGTGCCGAGCGCGTCGAACTCGATGCCCTGCACGATGACGCCGCCGCCCGCCTGTTCCGCTGTGATCGTCTCGTCGAGGAAGTCAGACTCCAGCAGTTGCACCTGCATCGGCACGGGCAGGCCGTCAGCCGGTCGCCGGGCGCGGCGACGTAGCAGACTCTCGCCGCTCTCCAGCATCGCGAGCGCCGCTTGCAGTTGCAGCCCGTACACGCTCAGCCGGCTTTCGGAGGTGGGGCGCTTGGCCCACGCCTTCCATGCCTTCATCAGCCGCGCGTCCGCGCCGATGGGGCGGATGCCTGTGCCGACAAGGTGCAACGCGATCTGCCACAGCCCGCGGCGGGCAAGCCCGTAGTTGCGCACAGCGTCACGCGAGCGGGCAACCAGCGTCACGGCGCCCGCGTTGATCTCGCTGTCGGCGTCCGTCCGCGGCGCGTTCCACCTGCCCACTGCGCGGCTGCTCTGCGCGCCCTCGAAGGCAAGCGTCTCGGAGTCCTTGCGCTGCGCCGCCGTTGTCTCTGCTACGGGTTCGGGGAACGTCAGGTCAGCGGGAACCCGCTGCTGCGTCGTCTTCTTGCGCTTGCTCACGACCGGCCCCCGTCGTAGTCGCAGAGGCTCATGCGCTGCGGGTCGCGCCCGTAGAGCGCCGACTCAATTTCTGCGATGACTGCGGCCATCTCGGCGCGGCTGCGGTATGTCACGTCCTTGTCGCCCGTCTTGACTCGCAGCGCGCCGAGCGCGTACGACTTTCGCAGGTTTTCCAGGTCCGTCGCAGTCCAGGCCATTCCCGCCGCCGAAGGGGTCTACCCGATGCCGATTGTCACGATTCGTTACATGGATGTCAAGGCAGGGCGGTTAGAAGCCTGCATAAGGGTCGGTATTGTAGCCGTCGTCGCGCGGCGGTCGTGGCTTCGGTCTCGGCGCTGGCGTGGGTTTCTGCCCTGGCTGCACCGCGGACGTCGGCGCCTCGTCCCGCAGGTCTACCACGGGCACCGCCGCCTGCCCGCCCTCCAGCATCTGCCGCAACAGTGTATCGTTTCGTTGCAGTCCGCGCAGCGCCGCGAGCGCGTACACCGCGCAGTCTAGCGCCTCGTTGCGCTGCCTCAGTTGCACGTACATCGACACCCGCCGCCCGCGAACGATCTTCTGCTGCCTCGCCTCTGCAACCAGTTGCGCGCACCATTCCTCGTCGCAGCACCGCGGGCCGCCCGCCCGCAGGTGGATAGCCGCCCGCGTGCCGAGCGGCACCTTGCCGCCGCCCTCGTGCTCTGCCGTCGACACGCTCAGCAGCAGTCGCGCCATGATCACGTCCTTGGCCTGGTCGACGCCGATGTCGTAGCGCAGTTGGTGCCGCTTCGTTGTGCGCGCCCTGTCGGGCCAGATCGGCGGGGCCGCTCGGCTGTTCTCGCTCGTCGCCAGTCCGCGGATAGCCCAGATGCGCCGTCGCCCGCGCGACTGCGTGTAGGCCAGCACCCGATCTGTCATGTGCCCCGTGTCGATACACGCCGCCTGGATGGCTAGCAGCCCCCCTCCGTCCCGCGCGTAGCGCGTCTCTATCGCATGGTCGAGCGCCTGCCAGAAGGCGTCGGTCGCCGGGTCGCCTGCGTGCACGACGTGGTCGACAACCCACGATTCCTCACCCGGCCCCCATGCCCACACGCCCATCTCCCACCTATCCGGGTGGATGTCGGTGCCGGCAGTCAGCACGATAGCGGGCGCGGGCACGGGGCCGTCAGGCTCCACCATCCCGCGCAGTCCGTGCGGGTCAACCATCTTGTTCGTCTGCGGCAGCTCGTTGTAGGGCCGCCCCTCGCGTAGGTTCGTCCACGCCTGCAAGCGGGCCGGGTCGCCCTGAGCCTGCTGAAACTCCGTCGCGATCACGCCCCACGACGACGCCTGCCACGGGCTGTGCCAGCCGGGCAGGTAGTAGCCGCGCTGCGGGTAGAGCATCCGGTCGGTCTCTATCGTACCGTCGCCGCTCACCGTGTAGTCGGCGGCCACGCTCGGCACCCACACGCCCCGCGCGTTCATCGCCGCGAGCTCGTGTTGCTCCGTCAACCCCAGGCAGTCAGGGCAGCGATACGCCGCGCCCGAGGGCGGGCGGCCCAGGCTGCTCCAGATGAAGTCCCCCCACTCGGGCAGTTGGTACTTGCCGCAGCGCTGGCACGGCACCCAATACCGGCGCTGGTCACTCTGCTCGTAGAGCGTCGCGATCCGGCTGTTGCTCTTGAGCCTCGGCGTGCTCGTCAGTACGATCTTCGCCGCGTCGAATCCTGCCGTTCGCTGCGTCGCGTTCGCCACGGGGTCGCCCGCGTCCTCGACTTCCGCCTCGTAGCTGTCGACCTCGTCCATCACCAGATACCGGATCGGGGCGCTCTGCAACTGGCTGCCTGCGCCCGCCGAGCGAGCCAGGATGTGCCCGCCGTAGAAGCTCTTGGCGCGCAGCGTGTTGCTTGAGTCCCGCGTCTTCTTCTCGCGCACCACCGCACGCAGGGTAGGCGTAGACTCGATCATCCGGTCTAGGCGCGTCCGCACGAAGTCCTTGACCAGGCCGTCTGACGGCATGACTACCATCATCGGCCCGGGGGCCAGTTCTATCCACGCCCCCAGCGCGTTCAGTTCCGCCTCTGTCTTGCCGAGCTGCGAGGCGAACATCATAACCACCGTCCGCGTGGCACACGTCGGGCTCAGTTCGTTCATCGGCTCGATCAGGTAGGGCGCCACGCTCGACCGCCACTGCCCCGCACGCCCGCTCTCCGCCGTCGACAGCACCCGCCGCGCGTCCGCCCACTCGCTGACCAGCATCCGCGAAGGCGGCTGCATGGATAGCAGTGTGCGCGCCACGATGGCACGCGACGCTAGCGCAATGTCGCTCCTCGGATGAAGTCCCTCGCCGGCAAGCGTCCAAAGGCTATCCATCAGCGTCCTCGTCGTGCGCCTGCACGTCACCCTCGCGCCCCAGGTCGAAGCCCGCAGACAGAGCGGCAAGCGCGCCGCGCAGCTCCACCTCCAGCAGCTCTTGGATCTCGTGCGCGCTCCCCATGCTCGCCAGCGTCATCGCCGTACGCGACGGGATAGCCAGCAGCGCGTCACGCAGCATGTGCGCCAGCCGCACCTCAGCGTCGCGCACAGCGGACATCGGCACCAACTCGCCGCGCTGGCGCTGCACTTCTATCTCGCGCTTGTCGGCGAGCGCTCGCTCCTTGCGGGCCTTCGCGTCGTCGATGCCTTCTAGTTTCTTGGGCCTTCCCATGTTTTAGCCTCTGTGGCTGGTGGTTTTCGGGACTCCAGCGTAACC
>JAQBFL010000332.1:0-3855 GCA_032123415.1 bacterium
GGCGCAGGCGCAGGAGTCGGACTCGGCACCGGCCTATCCGGCGCGACCACGGGGCCCGGGGCCGGCGGAGCGGGAACGGTCGGCAGCGGACCCGGCCCGACGGCCGGCGGCGCCACGGGATCCAGCGCCGGCGCGGGAGCGGGCGGCGGCCTCGGCGCCGCGTCCGGGGCCGTCGCGGGCGCCTGAGCACCGTCGATCCGCAGCTTCTTCCCCGCGTAGATCACGTCGCTCGTCATGTTGTTGGCCTTCTTGATGGCCGCCACGCTCGTGCCGAACCGCTTGGCCAGCACGGAGAGCGAGTCGCCCGGCTGCACGGTGTAGTTGCCGTCGGCGGGAGCGGCGCTCGGCCGCGCTATGCGCGGAGCGGACGGCGGTACGGCCGCCACGTCCACGCGCCCCGGCAGCACCAGCTTCTGGCCTATGCGGATCGCATTCTTGTCCCTAAGTTGATTCATCGCGACGATCTCGTCGGTCGTCAGTCCATACCGGCTCGCGATCTTAGAGACCGAGTCGCCTGACCGCACGGTGTACATCGTCGTATCCGCGGGCCACGTGCGCGCGACGGGCACATCCGGGGCCGCGGGCGCGGGAACGAACGCCGGCGCGGGGAAGGGGCGCGGTATCACCGGCTCCGCGACGGGACCGACCGGCGGCATGACGTACTCCTCGGACGCTCGCGGCGCGCCCATGGGCGTTCCGCACCCTTGAATCAACGCGACCCCACCGATCGCCAACCCATGCGCCACCGCCACCAGTACAACCAGCCACACCGTCTTCATTTCGTCTCGCCTCCTTGCTCGATTCCACTCGCCAGGGCCGCGAACCGCGTCCCTCTTTCCGCATAGCCCGAGAATTGGTCGAAGCTGGCGCACCCCGGAGAGAGCAGCACCACCTCCCCCGGACGGGCATCCCGCCGGGCGTTTTCCACAGCCGTTTCCAGCGTGCCGCACGGCAGGCAATCCACCGCGTCACACCACGCCTCGCGCAACACATCCGCGTCTTTTCCGATAAGATAGACCCTCCTGACCTGCTTTGCCAGCCTTTCTTTAGCCCAATCCGCCGATTTTTCCTTCAGCAGTCCTCCGGCGATCAGCCGCACCGGGCCGCCAGCCATGGCCACCCCAGCGCAGAGCGCCGCCAGTGTGGTCGCCTTCGAGTCGTCGATGTACCGCACGCCGTCCCGTTCCACAACCCGCGTCATGCGGTGCGGCAGCGGCTCAAACGTCATCGCCGTCCGCTCGATCGCCGCCGGCCGCACGCCAATGCAGCGCAGCGCCGCCACCGCCGCCGCCGCACTCAGCCCCAGCACATCGTTGTCGAAGTGCGAGCCGCGGAAGTCGATCCGCCCGGAACGCCGCGCCAGCCTCAGGGCCACCGCACCCCCCAGCCAGCGCGAATCCGCCGTGTCCGACGGGCCAAATGTGATCCGGCGCGGACCGCCCGACCCGGACCCTGGGAGATCGGCAAGGTCGCTCAGCAGCTCCTCGGGAACCACCGCGTCGTCGCCTTTCTGCATGCGCCGGAACAGATTCAGCTTGAGGCGCCGGTATGTTTCGAAGTCGGGGTGGCGGTCGAGATGGTTCGGATGCACGTTGAGCAGGATCCCCACGCGAGGACGGAAGGTGTCCACGGCTTCGAGTTGAAAGGAGCTCACCTCGGCGACGATCCAGTCCGGCGGCGGATCGAGCCGCACCAGCCGTGACAGCGGCGGGCCGTAGTTGGCGCCCGCTGCCGTCGTGAAGCCGCCGTTGGCCAGCGCTTCGGCGCAGAACTTGACCAGCGTGCTCTTACCGCTGGAACCCGTGACCGCCAGGACCGAGGAGCGGCAGTGGCGCCAGCCCAACTCGAGTTCGGAGATGACCGGCGATCCCCCGGCCGCCAGTTGGAGCGCCCAGGGGTGCTCCGCGGGAACGCCGGGACTCAGGACCGCGAGATCGGCCCGGTCCCGCCCCGCGGGCAGCGCAGCGGCGGCCACGGCAACCTGCACCCCCGCACCGGTCAGCCGTGCGGCCCGGCGGCGGACGGCCTCGCCCGCCTGCGCATCCACCGCGCACACGTCGTACCCCAGCGCCAGCAGCAGTTCGGCGGCCGCCTCGCCACTGTCCCCCAGTCCCAGTACCGTAGCCGTCTTCTTCACTTCCCGTCCCGTTCAGCGTAGCTTGAGCGTCAACAGCCCCATCAACGCAAAGATGATCGACAGAATCCAGAACCGCACAACGACCTGCGTTTCGCTCCAGCCCATTTTCTCGAAATGGTGGTGCAGGGGCGACATGCGGAAGATCCGGCGCTTCGTCGTCTTGTAGGACGCCACCTGGAGGATGACGCTGCCGGCCTCCATGACGAACACGCCGCCGATGATGATCAACACAACCTCCTGCTTGATCAGGATGGCAACCATGGCCAGCGCGCCGCCCAGCGCCAGGCTTCCCGTATCCCCCATGAACACCTGCGCGGGATGGCAGTTGAACCACAGGAAACCCAGGCAGGCGCCCGCCATGCACCCGCAGAACACGGCCAGTTCCCCCGCGCCCCGTACGGACGGAACGAACAGATACTCCGCAAAGGCCGCGTGACCGGCCACATAGGCCAGGGCGAGATACGAGATGGCGACCGAGGTGCTGCTCCCAATAGCCAGGCCGTCGAGCCCGTCCGTCAGGTTGACCGCGTTGCTGGCGCCCACCACCACCAGGACGATCCAGAGGAAGCCCAAGACGAACCCCAGATCACGGACCACGGGGTCTTTCAGAAACGGAACCATCAGCTCGTCGAGACGCCCGCCGCCGGCCGGCAACGTCCTCAGCCATGCCGCCAGCGCCAGCGCTCCCGCCAACTGCAAGCCCATCTTGCCGCGCGCCGACAAACCCTTCGAACGACGCCGGGTGAGCTTGGTGAAGTCGTCGACGAGACCGATCCCCCCCATGTACATCATGGCCCCCAGCACGACCCAGACCAGACGGCTGGCCGGATCGGCCCACAGCAGGACCGACGCCAGGATACTCACGACGATCAACACGCCACCCATCGTGGGCGTGCCGCCCTTGCCGCCATGCATCGCCTGGAGCTCCTCGCGAATATACTGCCCGACCATGCGGCCGCGCAGCGCGGCAATCAACCACGGGCCCAGAAAGAGGCTGAGGAGGAAGGCCGTGCCCGCCCCCGCGACCGCCCGGAACGTGATGTATCGAAACAGCCGCAGCGGAGAGAACACGTCCTGGTAAAGATAGAGATAGTAGAGCATTGGAATGTTGTCTAAGGTCTAAAGTCTAAGTTCCGTACCCGCGGTCTCTCCATCGAGCCTCTTTCACAACCTCTGCCAGAACGGTCGGGACGGAGCGGCTCGACTGAGCTCGCCGAAGTCCCTACCCTCCAGAAAACAGCCTATTCTCGCCATTATAGGACGACCTCCGTGTCGTCCGTAGGGGTCTTGCACGAGGCTCCATCTCCTCGCACCCCCACAACGTCACGATCGGCCTTCCAGTACCTGCTTCATGACCGCCGCCACCTCTTCGAGACGCACCGCGCGCGATGCCTTCAGCAGCACGGCATCGCCGCCTCTCAACCGGCCCTTCAACGCCTGGGCTGCCGCCTCGTTGGAATCGCACCGGATCAAACGCTCATCCCGCCATCCGGCGTCCGCGATGGCGTCCGCGATCCAGCCGCCCATCTCGCCCACGCACACCACGCCGCGCCAGGGCCCCTCCGCCACCACCGTCCCCAGCCCGCGATGCTCCTCGCGCTCGGCCGCCCCGAGTTCCTTCATCCCCCCCAGCACCAACCACCTCGCGCCCTCGACCTCCAGCTCCGCAAAGTTCCGCAGCGCGGCCCGCATGCTCATGGGATTGGCGTTGTAGGCGT
>JAQBFL010000333.1:0-2988 GCA_032123415.1 bacterium
GCATTGAGAAGGTCACGCCAGCGGCGGACGCCAGCAGACTGCCGACGACCTGCACCCACCGTAGCACGCAGTCGGTCAGATACAGGCCCGCCCGCCGACTCAGCTTTCGCGTCACGATAGACACCGCCGCCAGATTCGTCGCCGGCAACTCGCCCAGCACCGCAAAAGCGCCGGGCGCCCAGGCGCCGTCCTCCCCGCGCACGAGATTCAACTCCCCCCGCTTCACCTCCACGCGCAACGTCCCGCGCAAGCTCGGCGCCACCCGCGCCTCCTGCGCCCGGAAGCCGGGGGATGCCCCCAGGGCGGCGCCCCGCGTCCTCATGTCCTCCATCCGTAGCACGTAGGGCCATGCGATCCGCGTCCGCTCGATGTCCAACTCCATCCCGAGCGCCTGCCCGATCCGGTCCCTGACGAACTCGCGTCCCCCGTCGCTGCGGACCGCCAGCACGCCGGTGACCATCAGAATGGCGGCAAGCAGCGCCAGCGTGAAAAGCAGGCGGACCACCGAACGCGCCCACCCGCCCCTCCGCCCCCCCCCGGCCTGCCCGCCGCCTCTGGCCTCGTCATTCCTCCAGCCCATACCGCACCCCTCGCCTCCGCTATGCATCCGCCTCGTCGGCCGCCGCACGCCGCCAGTCCGAGACCCTCGGTCCGAACAACACCGTACCCAGCCGCACCAGGGTGGCCCCCTCCTCGATCGCCACCTCGAAGTCGCCCGACATGCCCATGGAGAGGTGCTCGAGCCCCAGTCCCGTCTCGTCGCGCCACCGCTCGCGCAGTTCCCGCAACGCCTTGAAATACGGCCGCGCCCCCTCGGGGTCAGGCGTGAAGGGCGGCACCGTCATCAGACCGGCGGGCATGATCCGCCGCCAGCCATCGGCCTTGCGCAACGCCGCAAGCCCCGCTTCCGGCGCGAAGCCCCACTTGCTGCGCTCGCCGGACACGTTGATCTCGAGAAACAACGGCAGCGCGACGCCCTCCTCGTCGCACGCTTCGTCCAGCGCCTCGATCAGACGCTCCGAATCCACGGAGTGGATGGTCTGGAACAGACGCACCGCGTGCCGGGCCTTGTTCGTCTGAAGATGGCCGATGAGGTGCCACTCGAGGCCGCCGGGGCACAACGGGATCTTCTGCGCCGCCTCCTGCACGCGGTTCTCGCCCACGACGTGCAAGCCGGCCGCGGCCGCCTCCCGCACCTGATCGGGGCCCTGGTTCTTGGCCGCCGCCAGGATTTCCACGCCGGCCGGGTCGCGCCCCGCCCGCGCACAGGCCGCCGCCACGCGCGCCCGCACCGCCTCCACCCGCTCTTCGAAAGACTCCGGCCCGCTCATGCCTCGCTCCCGTCTTCCGCCTCGAACTTCCTGCGGCCGCCGATCGCCCGCTTGAGGGTCACGGGGTCCGCGTACGCGATGCCGCTGCCCGCCGGCAACCCGAGCGCGATGCGCGTGACCCTGACGTTCCGCCCTTTGAGCAGCCCCGCCACGTACGTAGCCGTCGCCTCGCCCTCCACGTCCGTGCCCGTCGCCAGCAGCACCTCCGCGATCGGCTCGCGGTCGAGCCGTTCGAGCAGCGCGGGGATGCGCAGATGGCGCAAGCCCTCGCCTTTCATCGGGGAAAGCTTTCCCATCAGCGCGTGGTAACGGCCCTGGAAGACCCCGGCCCGCTGGATGGCGGCGATGTCGTTGGGGTCCTCGACCACGCAGAGCACCGTCGCGTCCCGGCGCGGGTTCGAGCAGAGGGCGCACGGCTGGCGGTCCGTCGTCGTGACGCCACCGCACAGCGGGCAGGGAACGATCGTTCGCTGCGCCTCGGCCAGCGCGTCCATCAGCTCGCGCATCAACCCGGCGGGCTCCCGCACAAGACGGGACGCCATGCGCTCCGCGCTGCGACGGCCCACGCCCGGCAGCCGCCCCAGGCACCCCACGAGTGTGTCGTATGCGTCCATGCCGGCCCCCAACGTTACGCAGCAGGGGCGCGAGCTTGCGAGCGTACCCTGCCTGTGATGGTTGGCAGATCCTTTCCTGTTTCCGCGTCCACGGCTGGCGGAAGGGACGCACCTGGTTCGCGCCTGCTCCATCGTCAACCGTAATCGTCGCCCGTAATCGTGAACCGATCTCTCATCCGCCGCCGGTGGACGATTACGGGCGACGATTACGGATCACGATTTCCCTCGGTCGTCCCTTTCTCTCTTCACCCCTCAAGAGGCCCCGCGAGCCGTCGTCACCCGCCGCCCAGCATGTCCCCCAGCCCCGTGCCGGCGGTGAGCTTCTGCATTTCGGCCGCGGCCTGTTTCTTCGCGGCCGTCAGCGCGCCGTTGACCGCCAGCATGATCTGGCGTCCCAACTTGTCCGCCGGGGTGCGGGCCATCAGGTCCTGCGAGATCTCGATCTCCGCCACGGTCATATCGCCGTGCGCGGTCACCTTGACGCCGGCGTTCTCGAACGTCACCGTCTGCCTCGCCAACTCCTTCTGGATACGCTTCATTTCCCGCTGCATCGTCGCGGCCTGCTTCATCATTTGGAACATGTTCGCCATAGTCGCATTTCCTCGGTCTGAATTCCATCCGCCCACACCGGCGCCCCCTGGGGCGCTCTACGTTCTGACTTCCTGCAGGGATCCGCCAAAGGCGTCCAGCGCCTTCTGCACCTGCGGAACATCCAACCATTCCTTCAGGGACCGCTTCGTCGGCGGCGCGGGAGGCGCCGTCGGCCCGAGCTCGGCGGACTCGTCGTCATCGGCCCCCGCCTCGCGCGGCTCGGCGGGCGGCCCGCCCGCCGTCGCGGCCGCGGCGCTCGCGCTCCCGTCCGCGCCCACAAAGTCGCTGGAGCCTTCGCGAAGCTCCAGCACCACCCGGCGCCCCAACAGCGCCTCCAATGCCTGCTCGACGGCCTTGCGGTTCCTCGCGTTCTCGAAACGCGTCATCTCTTCGGCAAACTCGGGGTCGAACTCCAGCACAACGGTCGCCTCGGACACCTCAGCCGGCCGCAT
>JAQBFL010000334.1:0-4064 GCA_032123415.1 bacterium
GCTAACGATCAGGCGCGTAAGCCCCTCGTCTTCCGTAAGCGTCGCCCGTAAGCGTCCACCGATCCCTGTCTCATCCGTTTTCAATTTCCTATCCATCAACAAGGAATATCCAAAGACCAAGGACTATGTGCTCGGGCGGAAGTCGCGGATTTTCATTTGAAGCGTCGTGCGGCCGCGGAAGGTGTTCTCGTCCAGTTCGAAGAGCATGTCGAGCGGTTCGGAAGGCACGACGCGCTCTCCCATGCCGAACCCGACGGCCTCGATCTGGGTTCCACCGGAGGCGACCATCATCTTCAAATGCGCGCCGTCGCGGCCGATGCGTCGCGGTTCGCCCACGGCGGCGACGCCGCGCACGCCCCAGACGGCAGCGGGATTGCCGGCGCCCGTCGGTTGCAGATCGGCCGTGGCCCGCACCAGCTCCATGTCGGCCTCTCCCAGATGGGAGAGCCACGCGTCGACTGTCTGGAAGGGGCGCCGGTCGCGGCCGAGCAGCGCCGCGGCGCAGGCGGCGTTGAAGGCGGATCGAAACTCCGGCAGGCGGGCGGCGTTGAGTGTGAACCCGGCGGCCAGGGTGTGGCCGCCGTAGCCGTCGAGCAAGCCCTCGCACTGGCGCAGGGCGGCCATGACATCGGCGTGCTCCGTGCCGCGGCATGAGCCGCGCCCGATGCCGCGCGCGTCGATGCCGATGACGGCGACGGGCAGGTTGTGGCGCCGCATCAGGCGGGCGGCGACGATGCCGATGACGCCCACGTCCCAACCTTCGCCCGCCGCCACCAATCCGAAATCGCGCGTGACGTCGAGACCTGCCGCGAGCTGGGCCACCGCCAGTTCGAGAATGGCAGCCTCGCGCCGCTGCCGCTCGCGGTTGGCCGCGTCCAATTGGTCCGCCAGCACGTCGGCCTCCTCCGGGTCCTGGGTCAGCAGCAGCGCCAGGGCCGGATCGGCGGACCCCGTGCGGCCGGCCGCGTTGAGCCGCGGGCCGAGCAGATAGGCCAGGTGGTAGCAGCTCGGCGCGCCGTCGACGCCCGCGACGCGGCACAGGGCGCGCAGACCGGGGCGTGGCGCGCGCGCCAGACGCTGCAGCCCGTGCCGCACAAGGACCCGGTTTTCGCCCACGAGGGGCACGATGTCGCAGACGGTGCCCAGCGCCACAAGGTCCAGGTACTCGCGCAGATCGGGCAGGTCTGCCGAGGAGGCGCCCCCGGCGATCAGGCGCTTGAGCACGGCGTGGCAGAGCTTGAAGGCCACGCCTACGCCGGCAAGATGCTCCATGCCGTCCGGCGCGCCGAGCTTGGGGTCGACCAAGGCGGCGGCGGGCGGCAGAATGGCGGGCGGTTCGTGGTGGTCGGTGACGATCGTGTCGACCCCGAGCTCGTTGCCCAGCCGGATGGCTTCCTGCCCCGATACGCCGCAGTCGACCGTCAGCACCAGTCGAGGCGCCAGGGTTTCGATGCAGCGTTTCATGGGCGCGGGGGTCAATCCATACCCGTCGTTCACGCGGTCGGGAAGAAAAGCCTGTACATGGGCGCCGAGGCGCCCTAGCACGGAAACGGCCAGGGCGGTCGCCGTGACGCCGTCGGCGTCGTAGTCGCCGTAGACCGCGATGCGTTCACCGTCGCGCAGGGCGCGCAGGAGGCGGTCCGCGGCACGGTCCATGCCGGGAATCGCCAGGGGGTCCGAGAGGCGGCTGAGGCGCGGGGATAGGAAGGCGCGGGCCGCGACGGGGTCCGTGAGGCCGCGCGCGGCTAGCAGAATGCCCAGAGGGCGCGGCAGTCCCAATTCACGGGCCAGGCCCGACGCCAGGCCTTCATCGACCTCGACGGTTTTCCACTGAAGTCTTTGGCACGACATTCCCGGTCAGTCTTCTTCCCCGACTTCGATATCGATCTTCCACGTTTGCGCCAGGCGCCGGAGCAGGTCCGCGGCGGGCGTGAGCGGCGAAGGATTGGACATGGCTTCGTCCAGCACGATGCCGTAGATCAGGTTGCGGGCATCCTGGTCGTCGATCGTCGTGAGAAACCTCTCCAGCGCGTCAGGTTCGGAAAGACGGGCTTCGGCTTCGGTCAACAGGTCGCGAAACGCCTCCTCGCCGAGAGTGTCGACGAGTCGGTTGATGCGCGATTCCTCGCCGGGCGACACCTCGCCGTCCGAGATCGCCACGGTCTCCACGAGAGCCGCCAGCGCCACCTTCTGCTCATGCGTCAAATCGTCCACAGTCATTGCGCGCCTCCAGGTTCGTGAGTTCTCTGTTCCTCGTCTCCAGTTTTCAGACTTTCAGCCGCTGCCGCGCCGACTCGACGGTATTGGCCAGCAGCATCGCGATGGTCATCGGCCCCACGCCGCCCGGCACGGGAGTGATGAGCGACGCCTTTTCCTTGACCGCGTCGAAATCCACATCGCCGACGAGGCGGAAACCCGTCTTGCGGCTTGCATCGGAGACGCGGTTGACCCCCACGTCGATGACCACGGCGCCATCCTTCACCATGTCGGCGGTCACCGTGGCCGGGCGTCCGGCCGCTACGATCAGGATATCCGCCTGGCACGTGAAGCGGCCCATGTCGCGCGTGCCCGTATGGCAGATCGTCACCGTGGCGTTGGCATGCTTCTTCTTTTGCAGCAGGAGGTTGGCGACCGGCTTGCCGACGATGTTGCTGCGGCCGACGACGACCACATGCGCCCCCTCGGTCCGCACGCCGCTGCGTGCCAGCATTTCCACCACCCCGTGCGGGGTGCAGGGCAGAAATGCCTTCTCGCCGAGCACCATGCGCCCGACGTTGACGGGGTGGAACCCGTCCACGTCCTTCTCGGGGGAGACGGCCAGCAGGGCCGCGCTTTCGTCGATGTGGCGGGGCAGGGGCAACTGGACCAGGATGCCGTCGATGCGTTCATCGCGGTTCATGCGGCCGATCAGTTCCAGCAGTTCGGCCTGCGTTGTGTCGGCGGGGATGCGGTTGTCGTCCGAGAAAACGCCGATCTCCTCGCAGGCGCGCTCCTTGGCCGTGACGTACGACGAGGACGCCGGGTCTTCGCCCACGAGGATGACGCCCAACCCCGGCGTCACGCCGTGTCTCTTCATCTCCGAGACCACAGCCTTCAGCTCTTCGCGGATGTCAGACGCCATTTGTTTGCCATCGATGATTCTTGCCGACACGGTTCGAGTCTCCCTCTTTGCTTCGTACGTTCCAATTGAAACCATACTCTGACTGGGCGGGCCGAGGAAAGCACCAATCGCCGGCCATCACCGTCGCGGGCGGCCATGCGCGAGTGCAAGGGTGAAACGATGGAAACCAGAGGGGGCTGGAGGCCCGATTGCCGCGGGGGCCGAGTGCATCATCCGCCCCCTGGGTGCGTTCCGGTCGCCTTACGCGTCAGGTCCACCAGCACGGGCAGGTGGTCGGAGTAGCCCTCGTGATACTCGAGCCGTCCGCTGTCCTCGGAGCGAAACGGCCGGAACGGCAGCGGGGTAGCGTCTTCTTTGAGCAGCATCGGCAGGCGGCACACGCGGAAACTCGATGGGACGACCCGCCACCCCCCGCGCGGGGCGGCGCCCGGCAGCATGGCGCGGCTGACGACGATGGCGTCGAACGAATTCCATGTGTCGCCCCGGCGGAAGTAAAACGTGCCGCGTTCTTCCGGCGCCAGCAGGCCGTGCAGGTTGAGAAGGCGGCGTCCGCGCGGATCGGCCAGGACGTCGGGCGCGCTCAACGAGGCGTCCAGCGAATCCGCCAGGGACGTGTCCGTGGCATCGTCGTTGAAATCGCCGGCCACCAGGACGGCCGCATTCGGCTCCGAGTTCAGGCGTCCATTGACCTCGGCCCTGACGGTCGCGGCCAGTTCCGCGCGCAGGGGCGCCGATTCCTCGGCTCCGTCCCATCGTGATTTCCAGTGGTTGACCATGACCGTCAGCGGGGCTCCCTCGATCTCGAAATCCACGATGAGGATGTCCCGCTGCCCGGGAATCGGCGTCAGCCAGCGCACGGCGGAGGGTTCGATGCGGCTGAGCATGGCCACGTCCACGCCGCGGTCGTCCGAGCCTTCGCGATGGATGATGTGCGGGTAGTTGC
>JAQBFL010000335.1:0-2747 GCA_032123415.1 bacterium
ACGGGCTGACCCACATGGAATTCTTGGAGTTGATCCTTCAGGACGAGATCCTCGTACGGGCCGAACGCTTGATCAACCGCCGGGTCAAGGCGGCTTCGTTCAGAGAGCTCAAGACCCTCGAGGACTTCGACTTTGCGTTCAATTCCTCGATCAAGAGAAAGCAGGTGTACGACCTGGCCACCTGCCGATTCATTCGTGAAGTGCGTGACGTGCTCCTGCTCGGCCCGCCGGGGACCGGGAAAAGCTTCCTGATCCAGGCGATCGGCTACCAGGCGATCAAGGCGGGCTTCACCGTGCTGTACCGTTCCATCTTCGATCTGGTGCGGGACTTCCTGCACGATGAGGCCTTTGCCGGTTACGACAAGGTGCTGGCTCGCTACCTCAAGCCGGATCTGTTGATCATCGACGATTTCGGAATGAAGCAGTTGCCGAAGCGGTCCGGCGAATACTTGTTCGAGATCATCATGCGCCGCTACGAAACGCGTTCGACGGTGATGACCTCGAATCGGCCGCTGGAAGACTGGGGCAAGGTCATCGGGGACGTGCCGGCCGCCACGGCTATCCTGGATCGGTTCCTTCACCACGCCGAGGTCATCACGATCACTGGGAAGAGCTATCGGCTGAGAAACAAGGCGGCGAAGGCGGCCAGCGGGGAAGGCAAGAATGGCAAAGACAGCCCAGCCGGCGGCACCGGCAAGAAAGACCTTGGAGCAGTCAAGGATGACAAACTGGGCAAGGATTCCAAGAACGGAAACCAGGTTACCCCTTGCAAGAAACGGGCGTCATGAGGTATAGAACGTTCACAACCACTGGCCGGTTTTAACCCGCCCCCCGGTGGCCGGTTTTAACCCGCCCGATGACATTGTGGTCTGCCAGTGTCCACGGGGCGCATAGGCGACGGCGCGTTCCCCCTTGCGCGATCGCGCGTAGAGGCGGGTCATGTTCGTCTTCGCGCCGGTTTCGTCGAGGAAAACAAGCCGCGAGGGTTCGACTTTCGCGATCTTCTCCTCCCAGAGACGACGCGCTTGAGCAACGTCGTCCCGGCGCTGTTCGGCCGCGCGTACAGACTTTTTTTTCGCGTGAAGCCGAGCCGACGGAGGGTCCTGTGCACGGCGACGAGCGATACGGCCAAGCCGCTTCGGTCTCGCAATTCGGCAAGCGTCGCGTCGGGATGGGCGAGTACGTCGCGCTCCAGCCGCTTGAGCGCCTTGGGACCAAAGGCCGCTTTGCGCCCGGCATTGGGAGGCTTGGGGTCAACCGTGCCCGCATCGCGATAGCGTTCGAGAATATTCTGCACCGTCCCCTTGGGAATGATCCCTTCCCGCTTTTTGTACCAGGTTTTATGAGAGAATCGGTTGATACGGATAGTTTGTCTGGGACGAAGGGAGGGGCGAAGCCCCGACCGGAGGCCCAGACAATGACGCCGCGAACGCCGCGGGTGTCTGTCCATTCAGGCGACCATGAATGCGGTCGTTGTTGTACTCCAATCGCCAGTCGTCCAACACGTACCGTGCTTCGGGTAAGCTGAGAAAGAGCTCGCCGTTGAGCAACTCGTCGCGCAACCTGCTGTTGAAACTCTCCACGTAGCCATTCTCCCAAGGGCTGGCCTTCTGAATGTAGAGTGTACCGACTTCGGCACGATCGAGCCAGCGTTGAATCTCCGTCGCGATAAACTCGGGGCCATTGTCGCTTCGGATGTGCTTTGGCGTGCCGCGCACGGCAAAGAGGTATTGCAGCGTCAGCATTACGTCGCGGGCCGTAAACGTACGTCCCACCTCCAGGGCGAGGCACTCTCGCGTGAACTCATCGATCACAACCAACATCTTTAATTTCCGGCCATCCTCGGTGCGATCGGCCAGGAAGTCGTAGCTCCAGACGTGGTTCGCGTGTTTCGCCTTGTGGCGCACGCAACCGTTGGCGCTGTGACCCGGCAAACGCCGCCGTTTCCGTTGTTTTTTCGGTACTTGCAGATGTTCCTGCTTCCACAGCCGATGTACCCGTTTGAAGTTCACGCGCCACCCCGTCCCAATGAGAAACTCATGGACACGCTCGCACCCGTGACGGGGCCAAGCCTCCACCAGCCGGCGCATCTCTCCGAGAAGATGACGATCCATATCCAGGCGTTTGGGACGATACCGCTGCGTACTCCTCGGTTGGCCTAACGCCCTGCACACCCGGCGTTCTGAAACATGCTCATGCCCCAAACCACGACGCACTTTCTCAACCGTCCTGCGTCGCCGTTCGGGGCTCACAAGTTTGGGCGAGCCGCCTCCTTCAGTATCTGGTTGTCCAACGCCTGATCGGCCACCAGGCGCTTCAGGCGCGCATTCTCTTTCTCCAGGGCCTTGACCTGCTTGGCGACCTCCGGAGCCATCCCCCCGTACTTCTGACGCCAACGATAGTACGTCTGTTCGCTAATCTCCAATTGGCGGCATACCTCCGGCACCCGCATCCCCTTGCCCAATGCCACGTCCGCCTGACGCAACTTCGCTACGATCTGCTCCCCACTATAACGTTTCTTCATCCTGAATCCTTTCCGGTCATAAACCGGCTGGATTCTCCCACAAAACCTGGTTCAATTCACGGGGAGGGGGCCACTCGCAGAACGAGCAGGTGTTGCGTCCCACATTCCGGAACCACCGGCCCCAACGGCGGCAGTCGCTCAAGAGCTTGGCCTGCTGCCAGCACTCGACGCGGAACTCTTCGAGATCGTCTTCGAGGCGCGGAACCTCGCGGCGCTGGTAGTA
>JAQBFL010000336.1:0-11025 GCA_032123415.1 bacterium
GTGGAAGCGGCCCGGGGTGGTACGTGACATGCGCCGCGATGCGGCGGTAGCGGGCGTCGGCGGCGTGTGCATGGCGAGCCCAGTCCGCGGGGCGCACGTGGACCTCGACATCGCCCTTGATGCGGCGGCCCGCGCCGCCGATGCGCAGCACGGCGTCGAGGAAGTCCGGTCCCGCTTCGAGATTCCAGCGGCCGGGGTGGTCGACGACAAGCGCTTCGCCCTCCTCGGTCGCCAGCGGCGGGCGCCATCGGGCATCGAACCAGACGCATTGCAGGTGGCGTTCGGAGTGCAGGAAGACGGTCTCGCCAGGGCCGCGTTCGCGCAGGGCCATGCCGGGAGCGGCGAACCGCTCGCGATAGGCGTCGGCTCGCGGAAAGGCTTCGAACAGATCGTTCCTCGCGGCGTATTCGTTCATGGTCTCTGTCAGCCCCCCTTGCCGCCGTTCACTCGATCAAGACCTCGGTTTTCTCGCGCAGGTCCGCGACGTATTCCGAAATGGCATTGCCGCGCCGGGCGTGGCGCAGAAAGTTCCGGACCGCATCGGCCTTCGCGGCATAGTCGGCATCGCCGTCCTTGCCCTCATACTCCGCGCGATGCGCCTCGAAATGCTCGCGCAGGTCGGTCTCGGTCGGCTCCGGAACCTCGGCGACGATCTTCTCCACGAGCATGTCGATGCGCCGACCGCGCCGAATGCCGTCGCGCACCATGTCGAGGGTCAGCTTCTGGTTGGCCAGCGCGGCGCGGAACTTCTCGCCGCCGCCGGCATCCTGCTCCATGCGCCGGATGCGCGTGTCGATCTCGCGCTCGTCCGGCGCGAGGGCGAGCATCTCCGCCTCGTTGAGAAGGAGCTTGGCGCCGATGGCCTGCTGCGTCGCGCGCTCGCGCAGGGCGTCCATTTCTTTGTCGATCTCGGCTTGCGCCAGGTAGCCGCGGTAGAACCGCACCAGGCGGTTAAGCTCGAACTCGACGGCGGCGGCGGGCACTTCCTCGCCGTCGACGGTGATCCTCGGTGGACGTTTGTCTTTCATGGGCCTCATTCTGCCGTGGCGGAGGCCAGTTCGGCAAGCACGTCTTCGGCGGTCGCGCGCGGGCCGACGCGCAGCGTCAGGATGCGCGAGCCGGCCTGTTTGTAGCGGGCGACCAGGGGCAGCGTGCGCGCGCGAAAATCGGCGAGTTTGCGGGCGATGTCGTCGGGCGCATCATCGGTGCGCACGGCGCGGTCGCCCCCGGCGTTCGAGCGGATGCGGCGCGCCACGGTGCGCGCCGTGCAGTCGAGGCGGACGAGGGTCGTGACGCGGGCCAGGCGGTCGACGGCTTCGGCCTGGCCTACGTGGCGCGGGATGCCGTTGAGCACGACCAGGCCCCGCGGGCCGATGCGGTGCTTGCGCCGGAAGGCCCTGAATATCCGCTCCGCCGTGCCGAACTCACCGTCCGCGAGCAGCGCCCTTGCGCGCAGCACCCGCCGGGCGATCGCGCGGTCTCCGGCCGTGACGCCCGCCGGGCGCCAGGCGCCGGCAGCCAGGAGGCGGAGGCATTCACCGAAGTCGAAATGCGCACAGCGCCGCCCCGCGATCCCGCGCGCTGCCAGGAGGCGCCCGAGGGGTGTCTTGCCCGCGCCGGTCGGTCCCAGCAGGAGCCAGGCTTCCGGTTTTTGACGCGCGGTTCGTGTGCGTAGCGGAGGCATGGCGGAACTCAATACAGGATCGACGGCGGCCCTGTCGAGGGAAATGCGGGTTGACCCATGCCGAGCATGGCATGTAGACTGCACGAAAAGGATGGAACCGCCGCATGGCGGTGGAAAGCCCCCCATGACAGAACCAACGCAAGATCGAACCGAGAAGAACCGCCCCAAGACGCCGCCTCCGTTGCCCGGCGTGGGGCAGAATCCGCGCAAATTTCTATTGCTGTGGCTGGCCATCCTGACGGCGGGACTCGGGCTGGCCTATCTGTCCAACAGCCGCAAGGAGACGTATCCCGAGATCGCGTTCAACCCCACCTTCGTCGAGCACGTCCGGAGCGGCCGCGTCGAGAAGGCCGAGATCGTGCGGGAAGTGTCGGGAACGGACTTCATCCGCGGGACGCTGCATGGGAAGGATCCCAAGACCGGCGCCGAGACGATCGAGCGCTTCAAGGTCTACATCACCGGGGCCGACGAGGGGCTTCGCCAGTTGTTGATCGACAACAAGGTCGAGTTCCGCATCCCGCCTCAGAACCCGTACCTGATGCAGATTGTATCCAGCGTGCTGCCGGTCGTGCTGATCTTCGGCATTCTGTATTTCTTCTTCGTGCGGCAGATGCGGGCCGCGGGACACGGAGCGCTGAGTTTCGGCAAAAGCCGGGCGCGCATTCTTTCGCGCGAGCGCAACAAGATCACGTTCGAGAACGTGGCCGGCATCGACGAGGCCAAGGAAGAGGTCCAGGAGATCATCGCTTTTCTCAAGGACCCGAAGAAGTTCCAGCGCCTGGGCGGCCGGATTCCGAAGGGCGTGCTGCTGATGGGCCCGCCGGGAACCGGCAAGACGCTGCTGGCCAAGGCCATCGCCGGCGAGGCGGACGTGCCGTTCTTCAGCATTAGCGGCTCGGACTTCGTGGAGATGTTCGTCGGGGTGGGGGCGTCGCGCGTGCGCGACATGTTCGAACAGGGCAAGAAGCATGCGCCCTGCATCATCTTCATCGACGAGATCGACGCCGTGGGCCGGAGCCGTTTCACGGGCATCGGCGGCGGGCACGACGAACGCGAGCAGACGCTCAACGCGCTGCTTGTGGAGATGGACGGCTTCGAGACGCAGGAGGGCGTGATCATCGTGGCGGCCACCAACCGCCCGGACGTACTGGACCCGGCGCTGTTGCGGCCGGGGCGCTTCGACCGGCAGATCGTGATCGATCTGCCCACGGTCGTCGGGCGCGAAGCCATCCTGGCGATGCATGCCAAGCGCATACGCATGAGCGACATGGCGGCCTTGCGGCGCGTGGCCCGCGGCACGCCCGGTTTCTCGGGCGCCGACCTCGAGAACCTGCTCAACGAAGCGGCGCTGCTGGCCGCGCGGCAGGGCAAGGAGGGCGTCGAGATGAGCGATCTCGAGGAGGCCCGCGACAAGGTCATGTGGGGGCGCGAGCGTCGCAGCCGGGTGATGGACGACAAGGAAAAGCGCCGCACGGCGTACCACGAGGCCGGCCACGCGCTGGTGCAACAGATGACGGCCGAGACCGAGCCCCTGCACAAGGTCACGATCATCCCGCGCGGCATGTACATGGGCGCCACGATGTCCCTGCCGGTCAAGGAGCGCTACACGGTCAGCCGTCTCCAACTGGCAGGCGAACTGGCGATGTGCATGGGCGGGCGCGCGGCCGAGGAGACGGTCTTCGATGACATCACCACCGGCGCGCATGGGGATATCCGGCATGCGACGCAGATTGCGCGGAACATGGTCTGCGTCTGGGGCATGAGCGAGACGCTCGGACCGCAGTCCTACAGCGAGAATCAGGAGTTGATGTTCCTTGGTCGGGAGGTGGCGCGCACGCAGAATATCAGCGAGGACACGGCGCGCAAGATCGACGCCGAGATCAGCCGGCTGCTGAGCGAGGCGCACGAGAAGGCCTTGCGCGTGGTGACGGAGCACCGCGACAAACTTGCGATAATCGCCGAGCGGCTGCTGGAGCGCGAGACGATCGACGGCCGCGACGTGGAGGAGATCGTGGCGCACGGCCGTGTGCTGACGGAGGATGAACGCGACGCAGTCGACCTCGCCGTCGGCGCCGATGAGGGCGCGGGGGATCCGAAGGAAGCGACGGCGACGGAGGCGCGGAGCCTCGGGAGTTGAAGCATGGCGCTGACGTGGCGTTGTCGCGAGAGGGTGCTGACGATAGGCGAGCGGCCCCTGCTGATGGGGATCGTGAACGTCACGCCGGATTCGTTCTCCGACGGCGGAATGTACCGCGAGCCATCCGCCGCCGTGAACCATGCGCTGCGCCTGGTCGCCGAGGGCGCGGAGATTGTCGACATCGGCGGCGAATCGACGCGCCCCGGGGCCGTGGACGTGGACGCTGGGGAGGAACTGGCGCGCGTCCTCCCGGTTGTCGAGGGCGTGGCGCGCCGGTGCGGCGCGGCGATATCGATCGACACATCGAAGGCGGAGGTCGCCGCGCGGGCGATCGAGGCGGGGGCGGTCATCGTCAACGACGTGAGCGCGTGTACGGCGGACGCGCGGATGGCGGATGTGGTGCGGCGTAGCGGGGCCGGCGTTGTGTTGATGCACATGCGTGGGACGCCGCGCACGATGCAGGCGGCGCCGCGCTACGACGACGTGGTGGACGAGGTGTGTTCGTATCTCGCGTGCCGGATGGCGGAATTGGAGGCGGCGGGCGTGGCGCGCGAGGCGATCGTGGTCGACCCGGGCATCGGTTTCGGTAAATCGCTCGATCACAATCTTGCGCTGCTGCGTTCTTTGCGGCACATTGGAGAGTGCGGCAGGCCGGTTGCGGTGGGTGTGTCGCGCAAGAGCTTTCTCGGCGCGCTCACGGGCCGCGGCGCCGACGAGCGGCTGGCGGCCAGCCTGGCGGCGCTGTGCGCGTGCGCGGCGGGTGGCGCGCACGTGCTGCGCGTGCATGACGTGCGGGAGTCGGCCGATGCGTTGAGCGTCCTGACCGGGATGCGCGCGGGCGGAGGCGGGGAATCACGATGGACCTGATGCGGGAGTTGCAGGCGTTTGGCGTGGCCGGGATCGTCCAGGTTCTGGTCTTGAGCTGCGCGTACTACTACATCTTCCTCTTCTTCCGCGGCACACGCGGCGTCCAGGTGTTGACCGGCCTCGTGCTGTCCATGCTGGGGCTGATGCTGCTGACGCATTTCTTCAGCCTGGACGTATTGAGCTACCTGTTGCGCCGCGTGACACTGGGCCTGGGACTCGCCCTGCTGGTGATTTTCCAGCCTGAGATACGACGCGCGCTGGCCGAGCTCGGGCGCCAGCCCGGCGCCGTGCTGACCACCGAGAGGCGTACGACGATCGAGCACATCGTGCAGGCCGTCATCCTGTTGTCCGAGCAGAAAGTCGGCGCCCTCGTCGCCGTCGAGCGCGAGATCGGCACGCGGTCGGTCCGGGAGACGGGCGTGGCGCTGGATGCGGCGGTGGTGCCGGAGATGCTGGCCAGCCTCTTCTTCCCGCATACGCCGTTGCACGACGGCGGAGTGGTGATCGTGGGCAACCGGATCGCCGCGGCCGGATGCGTCTTCCCGCTGTCCCAGAATGTGGAAATGCACAAGAAGATCGGCACGCGGCATCGCGCGGGAGTCGGCCTCAGCGAAGAGACGGATGCCGTGGTGGTGGTGGTGTCCGAGGAGACGGGAACGATCTCCGTATGTTACCGGGGGCGGTTGAGCCGCGGCTTGGACGCTGAGAGGCTGCGGCGCTTTCTTTCGGCGTTGCTGCGCCCGAATCGGCGCACGAGCATTTGGAAACGCGCCCAGGATCAGCTCGATCTGACGCCCGGGGGCATTGCGAAATCGGAGCAGTTGACAGCTCAGGAGGGTGTCGGTGGCGATTAGGCCCGAGTGGTTCGTCAAGTTCGCGAGCAAGAACCCGGGGCTCAAGGCCCTGGCGCTGCTGTTCGCGCTGTTCTCGTACTTCTCGATCCGTGCCGCCACGAGCGACGAGAAGACCTTCGACGTGCCGGTGGAAGTGCGCGTCGAACCGGGCGTGGCCGTGATGTCTCAGGAGCCGATGGCGGTGGAGGTCACGCTGCGCGGCTCGGAGGAGGACCTGGGGCGCCTGGAACGTAACAAGGAGAACCTGCGGGTTGTCGTCCGGCCGCGCGCCAGCGACCCGGACGAACCCGAAGAAGTCGTGCGGATCGGCGCGGGCGACATCGAGGGCGCGCCGCGCGTCCACCCCGTCGCCATTCGACCCGACCGGGTGCGGGTCAGGTTCGATCGCGATGCGAAGCGGACGGTCAACGTGGCCAAGCCGAAGACCCGCGGCACGCCGCTGCGGGGTACCGTGGAGATCGAGTTCGAGCCGCTGCAGGTCGAGATACACGGATCGCACCGGGGGTTGAGGGACGTGGAGTCCGTGGATACCGAGCCGGTGGACGTGGACGGCCGGGTGCAGTCCTTCACGCGGCGCGTCAAGGTGCTTTCTCCGGCCAATATCTGGGTGTCGCGCATCGAACCGCCGGAGGTGACGGTGAAGGTCAATATCGTCACCCGTTCGGTGGACCGCGTATGGACCAACGTGCCTGTTATGGCCGTGCTCGAGCCCGGGGCGATCAAGTCCGTGGTTTTCGATCCCGGATCGGTATCCGTCGCGGTCAAGGGCCGGGCGGAGACGGTCGAGGCGCTGACGGAGAAGGATCTCAAGGTGTTTGTGGACTGTGGCGGCTTGCAGCCTGGCACGACGAATATCGTGACCGCGACCGCGCACCTGCCGCCAGGGGTCGACATCGCCACGACGCTGACGCCGGAAGCCGTCACCGTCGTCGTTGGACCGCAGGAGGAGCAGCATGGCAATCGATAAGCCAGAGGCGGGATGGAGCCTGTCGACCCGTCGGGCGTGGGGCGTGGCGCTGGGCGTTGTCAGTCTATTCCTCGCTCTGAGCCTGTATTCGTACGACTGGCGGGACATCGGGTTGTTGCGGGCGCCGCCGAACGCCCCCCCCGTGAACCTCATCGGCCCGCTGGGGGCCGCGATCGGGTTTGGCGCGTTCTCGCTATTCGGCGTCGGAGCCTACCTGCTGCCCGTCTGGGTGGCTGCCTTTGCCTGGCTGCTGGTCGCGGACCGCTCGCGCGTGGTGTGGCCGCGGGCGCTGTGGTTGTTCGGCCTCTACTTCTCCCTGTCGTTGGTCGTCGCGCTGACGAAGGACTGGTGGATCCGCGCCTGCCACAATCTGAACATCGCGGACGCGGGGGGCGTTGCGGGCTATCTCGTCACGGAGTCGGTGCTTGTGCGATGGCTCAGCCCGGTGGGAGCGGGCATCCTGATCGGAATTCTGTTCGCGGTTTCGGCCGTGTTCGCGATAGGCGGGGAGCGTCTGATCGCCGGCGCGCGCGCGGCCTGCGGCGCCATGCTGCACTTCCACGTTCTCGTGAGCAAGCGCGTCAGCGCGGCGGCTGAGATCCGCCGAGTCGGCGCGGCGGACGAGGTGCCTGCGCCGCAACCGCCCCCGCAGCCGAGGCCGAAACCGAAGCTCGAACCCGTTGGGGCGACGCCCCCGCCGAAGCCGAAGCCAAAGCCTGATCCGACCGCGCCCAAGCCGTTCCCGCCACGGGCCATCGCCGCCCCCCCGGCGCCCGCCAAGCCGGGCGACTACCAGTTGCCGCCCATCACGCTCCTCGACCCGGTGCATCACGACGAGCGCGGCGTGGCGCTTGTCGACACGGAGACGACGGCGCGCATTCTGGTCTCGACGCTCGCCGAATTCGGCATCGAGGCGCAGGTCACGAACGTGGAGCAGGGGCCCGTCGTCACGCGGTACGAGCTGCTGCCGGCGCCCGGCATACGCGTCGAGCGCATCGCAGGTCTGTCCAACAACCTCTCGCTTTCGCTCAAGGCGACCAGCGTGCGCGTCCAGGCGCCGATTCCCGGCAAGGGCGTGGTCGGTGTCGAGGTGCCCAACGAGACTGCCAAGATGGTCTACTTGCGGGAGGTGCTGGAGGGGGAACGCTGGAAGCACGGCAGCCCCCGTCTGCCTATGGCCCTGGGCAAAGACGTGGGCGGCAACGACGTGGTGGCGGACCTCGCCCGTATGCCGCATGTCCTCATTGCGGGGGCCACGGGTTCCGGCAAGACCGTCTGTATGAACGCCATCCTGGTGGGGCTCCTGATGTCGCGCACGCCGGACGAGCTGCGCCTGATCCTGGTCGATCCCAAGATCGTGGAGTTCTCGTCCTACAACCACCTGCCGCACCTCGTCATTCCCGTCGTCACCGATCCCAAGAAGGTAGCCGTGGCCCTGCGGTGGGCGATCGTCGAGATGGAACGTCGCTACAAACTGTTCGCGGCGGCCAACGTGCGCAATATCGAGAGCTTCAACAGTAGGGTGGCCGTCAAGCAGGAGGAACTTTTCGATCTGGGCGGCAGCGCGAAGCCGGACCGGGATGCATCAGAGCCTTTACCGGACCGCGTGCCCTACATCGTCGTCGTCATCGACGAGCTGGCCGACCTGATGCTGGCGGCCGGACCGGAGATCGAGAACCATGTCGCGCGGCTGGCGCAGTTGTCACGCGCCGTCGGCATCCACATGATCATCGCGACGCAGCGCCCCTCGGTCAATGTCATCACCGGCACGATCAAGGCCAACTTCCCCGCGCGCATCGCTTTCCAGGTGGCGCAGAAGGTCGATAGCCGCACGATTCTGGATACATCGGGCGCGGACACGCTTCTCGGCCGAGGCGACATGCTGTTTCTGCACCCCTCCACGGGCAAGCTGATCCGCGGCCAGGGCGCCATGGTGACCGACAACGAGGTCAATAAAATTGTGGAGTTCATCCGCCGCCAGGCCAAACCGACCTACGACTCGCGCATCGGCGAGGAAATGGAGAAGGTGGACAGCGACAGCGGCGTCGGCAGCGGCGATGGCGATGGGGATGTGGACGACGAACTGCTGCCTCAAGCCGTCGAGATCATCCGCGAGACGCGCAGGGCGTCGACCTCCGCACTGCAACGCCGGCTGCGCATCGGCTATAACCGGGCCGGCCGCCTGATGGACGTGCTCGAAAAGAAGGGCATCGTGGGTCCGCCGCGCGGCTCGGACCCGCGCGAAATCCTTATTGATCTGGATGCGGACATTCCTGATAATGCGGACGCCTGCGATACGGCGGCTGACGCTGGCGGCGAGCCGGAAGAGACCGAAGTCGTCTGACATTCAGGAACTTGGGTGACGGGAAAAGCTATGTCCTTGGGTGAAAAGCTCTGCAACGCAAGGTTGGCGCGCAAGGAAACCGCTTCCGTGGTGGCGAAGGCCACGCGGATGAAGGTGCAGACGGTGGAGGACATCGAGCGCGAGGACTTCTCGCGCCTGTCGGCCGCGATCTACGCCAAGGGCTTCATCAAACTCTATGCCGAACACGTTGGGCTGGATCCTAAACCGCTGATCGATGAGTACATGGCGCGATTCGCGCAGCGCGATGCCGCCGGGGGCGCGCAGGTCAACGCGGCGCACGTGGGCAAACTTCTGGGCGGTCCGAAACCGGTCGCGAAACAGGCGGCGGATACAGCGCCCGCCGGGGACGACACGCGGGAATCTCCGGACCTGTTCGACGCACGTGCGAGTGGGGGTGCTCCGCGGCACGGGGGCGTGGGGGCGGCGGGATTTGCGGCGGCCGGCCGGCGCGATGTCGGACGGCAGGCGGCCGCCGCGTGGTCCGGCGCCATGTCGCGGGCCGCGAGGGCGTGGGGGGCGTTGCGCATTTATCTGTCGGCTCTCGGCGACGTAGGGGTTGGCCGCAACCGCCCAACCGGCTCGGGTATTCCTTTTAAGCTCGGCGGTGTCGTTGCGGGGGCCGCCGTACTGGTCGTCCTGGCGTTGGCGGCCGCCGTGACTTCGCGCTGTTCGACCGAGCCCGATGCGTCGGCCGATCGCGCCGCCGCCACGGCAGACCACCCTAAGGTCGCACTGCGGCTCGCGGCCGAGCCCGCGGAGCCCTACTTCGACTAGGATCGGGCCCGAGCAGGCCTGTATGAAGTCGTTCGTGAAGATTGCGTTTGGAAAGGCGTGTCGCAACGCTTTTTCAAGGGCATCCTCCCCGGCGGAAGGGTTTCTTCGACCGGTTTCTTCGGGCGCACTTTGTTGGCGGGTAATTCTCTGGCGTCGCCGGCCATTCGGTGCCATACTGTCCGCGTGAACAACACCATAGAAACTCAGGACGACACGGAAACCAGACCGTTATCGAAGGTGCAGGAAGCTCGCGTGAAGCACCAGGAATCCGAGATCAAGCAAGGGAAGGAGGCACTCGCGAAAGCCTTATCCAGATCGCTTGTGTTGCTGCGCTACCGGGGCAAGTGCACCTGCGGCTTGATGTTGACGGACCGCGACAAGAACCCGAAGGCGGATACCTATCGCTGCCCGCATTGCGAGCGGTCCGGTCCGCTGGCTCCCATGGAGCATACCTGAAGCTTGCCGCCCCGGACTGATGCTCCACACCGCCCGCCCGGAGAACGTTGACCGCGTTCTCGGCGCGTTGCGGGAGTGCATGCTGAAAAAGTCCTGCCGCCGGATGGCGGCAGGACAAGCGTCGATACCTGGCGTCTCAACCGGGCGGCCGCCGGTCAGGCCGTGACCCGCTTGCCGACCGCGTGGTCGAATGCATACATGCCGCCGATCGAGTTCTGGAGCTTCTCCACCATCTGCACGTACTCATCGGTCCACTGCTCTTCCTCGACCTGCTCTTTGACGAACCAGTGCAGCATCTCCAGCGTGGCCGGGTCGTCCACCTTGGCGGCGACCTTCAGGCAGGCGTGGATTCCGGCCGTGTTTGCGTGCTCGTGCGACAGCGCGCTCTTCATGGCCGCCAGCGGCGAGTCGTACTTCATCTTCGGCGCCTTGGTTCCGGGAATCGCCGGCGACCCGCCGCGATCCAGGATGTAGTCGATCAGCTTCGCCGCGTGCGACATCTCCTCCGCAACCTGGTGCTTGAACCACGCGGAGAAACCCTTGAACAGCTCCTGCTCGAAGTAGATGTGCATGCCGTAGTACACGGTGGACGCATCGAACTCCAGCTCGATCTGCCTGTTCAGTATCGCTTCCACTTCTTTCTTCAGTGCCATGTTCGCTCTCCCTGTTTGGTTTCCTCTCGTTACGCAAGCCATGCGGTGATCTTGCGCTACCGAGTCGGATATTAGCACGGGGGAGACGTGGCTGTCGATGGATAAATGCCGCGTGGATAAATGCCGCCGCCCTGCCCCCTTTACCATAACCGCCGCCACCCGCCGGCTTGGGCGCGACCACATGCCGGCGGGCGGGTTGATTCCGTCGTTCGTGCAGGACAACACATGGCGCGACATGCCTGGCGTCCTGATCGGGCGAGAAAGGGTC
>JAQBFL010000337.1:0-2551 GCA_032123415.1 bacterium
ACCATCCTGAAGGTGGCGGAGTGCGAACCCGGCACCCCGGCCATCCCGCGCCATGACGACCACCACGAAATGGTTGCCAAGGGCGTCAAACTCATCGTCGAGACCGAGAAGTCCGTCGGCGGACAACTCGGCCGCCCATCCGGCGCGCGCTTCCGCGCCTACGAACGCCTCAAAGCCTACGCCGAGGAAGTCAGGGGCACCCTCTTTGACCCGCCCGAACTCCGCCACGCCATCGAGGACATCTACAAGTTCCCACTACTCCAGTCCGCTACCGACACCCTCAACCGCCAACTCAAGAGCGGGATAGACGACCAGCGGCTGGCGGAACTGGTCATATCCTTGCGTCAAGATGCCCGGCTGTGTCGCGTGAGCGAAACGGCGGCATCCACGGAACCGCAAGTGATCTGTTCTCTCGGCTTGCGTGCGATTCAAGGATAGGATATACCGTATCGGTATCACATAGGTATCGAAAGGAGTGTGACATGTCCGCTTTGCTCATCAAGAACATGCCGCCGCCGCTGCACGACAGGCTTCGTCAGCGAGCGGCAGCCCACCACCGTTCAATGAACCGGGAAGTCATCTCGATTCTGGAACGGGAACTGGACCGTCCCGCCGCGATGGAATTGCCGCCGCCGGTGAAGACGCTAAAACCGATCAGCCATGAAGAGATCGTCCAGATGATTCGCGATGCGAGGGACGGCAAGCGATGATTGTCGTCGATGCCAACGTTGTTGTTGTATTCCTCCTCGACTCCCCCCTCGCGCCTGAGGCTCGCGCCGTCCATGCGCACGATGCGGCATGGATCACGCCTCCCCTATGCCAATCCGAAGTGCTGAATGCGCTGGTCCAGGAAACGAAGGCGCGGAAGCTCACGTTGCGCGATGCGCTCGACGCGGCGGAGACGGCCGCACGATTGGGCACAAACAGAGCGGACGGGTGCGAGCCCTCAGCCATCTTGACCACGGCCCATTCGTCGGGCCTGACCGCCTACGACGCGACCTACGTCGTTCTCGCCCGTTCCCTCGGCGTCCCGCTTGTCACCGAAGATAAGCAAATCCTTCGCGCCTGCCCCGATGTGGCCCGTTCCATGAGACAGTTCCTTTCTCCGCCGGAGCCGCCCATGACCGTGCGGGAGAAGCAACCGGAATACCAGACCGCGCGCCGGGGCCGAAAGCGAGCCAAGGCATGAACCTCGCCAACGCCCGAACACTCCTTCAGAAGTTTGACTTCACCCGCCTCTTTGTCGAGGAACTCGGCTGGTCAAATCCATCGTCCGGCAAGTCGGTGCCCATGTCGGTCAAGGGCATTGCCTTCAACCGGCGCGAAGTCGCCCAACTCTCGGGCGTCGTCGTAATTGAGATTGTGGTGGATGACGGCACGATTCCCGACGCCGAGGGCCGGGTTGCGATACACAAGGAGATCGCCAAACTTCATCACGAGAACGTTCTGATCTTCGTTGATGCTAAGCGCTCGCAAAGCCTCTGGTACTGGGCCAAACGGCAGGACCGCAAGGTCATTCCCCGCACGCACATCTACGTTCACGGCCAGTCCGGCGACCTGCTCTTGAGCAAACTCGGCGCCATGGCGGTGGATTTCGCCGATTTCGACGACAGCGGCCATGTGCCCCTGCTGGAAGTGACCGCCCGGCTCAAGCAGGCCCTCGACATCGAACGGGTCACCAAGAAGTTCTACGGCGAGTTCCAGGAACAACACGTTGCCTTCATCGAACTCATCGAGGGTATTGGCGACGAGCGTGACCGCCGCTGGTACGCCTCCGTTCTGCTCAACCGCCTGATGTTCATCTACTTCCTTCAGAAGAAGTTCTTTCTCGATGGGGGCGACGAGTTCTATCTCCAGAACAAACTCGCGCACAGCAAGAAGGGCGGCACGGACCGTTACTACGCCCGTTTCCTCAAAGCCCTGTTCTTCGAGGGCTTCGCCAAGCCGGAGGACAAGCGCACCGCGGGAGTCAATGCGCTGCTCGGCAAGATCAAGTATCTCAACGGCGGGCTTTTTCTGCCGCACCCCGTCGAACTGCGCTGGCCGAAGATCGCTGTCCCGGACAAGGCGTTCGAGAACCTGCTGGGCCTGTTCGGGAACTACTCCTGGAATCTGAACGACACTCCCTGCGGGCAGGATAATGAGATCAATCCCGATGTCCTGGGCTACATCTTCGAGAAGTACATCAACCAGAAGGCGTTCGGCGCCTACTACACCCGCCCGGAAATCACCGAATACCTGTGCGAACGCACCATCCACCGCCTGATTCTCGACGGCGTGAACAAGGTAGACGAGCCGTCCCGGCTCGTCAGGACGAAGCGGGACGCTTCGTCTACTTTCGATTCTGTCGGCGATCTCCTTCTCGCGCTCGACGCCCCGCTCTGCAAGAAGCCTCTGCATGAGGTGCTGCCGAACCTGCGCCTGCTCGACCCGGCCTGCGGTTCCGCCGCCTTTCTCGTGTCGGCCATGAAGACCCTGATCAACGTCTATGCCGCCGTGATCGGCAAGATCGACTTCCTCAGTGACCGGAGTTTGCAGGAATGGCTCAAGA
>JAQBFL010000338.1:0-2598 GCA_032123415.1 bacterium
ACGATTTCCTCCGGCCATTCCTTTCTCTCCCCACTCGCCAACGTCAGAAATCAGCGGCGGCGCAGCCGTACGCTGGATTTGTTTGTTGGCGGATTGTCCGTATCGATCACCTTCAGACCACAGTGGTGCGCAATGGGTGCAAAGTCACGGTCGTTATGCAGGAGTGGGATGTCGTGTTCGATTGCCACGGCGGCAATCATGCAATCCGCGGCATTTCTGATGGTGACGCCCTTGCGCCGGAGAGATCGGTACATCTCTGCCGCCTTTTTGAATGACCTCTGTGCCATTGGCAAATAGATGAGGGCTTCGAACCGGGTCGACACTGCATCATACTCCCTGTCCTCACGAATTCCCTGAAGCACCTCCGTGAGGATGACACCACAGATACAGAGGTCCTCATCCCTGCCGACGAGGCGCTCAAGATGGCGCACTTCAGTCGTGTCCTGACCTTTGAAGAGGTCAATCCACACCGTTGTGTCGACAAGGATCATTAAGCGCCCCGTCCCGCCCGCCACGCCGACAGATCGCCATCCCATGAAACGGCACCCTTGAGTTCCAGCACCTTCCGCTGCTGGCCATGCCTCAACAATTCCCTCAAGGCGTGGTCAATCAATGATCGTTGCGTGGGAATGCCGGTAAGTTGCCGGCATTTCCGCACGAGGGTTTCATCTAAGACAATGTTGGTCCTGGTCATACTCATCTGCTCCTTCATACACATGATATGGCATCTCTATGTGTATGCCAACGTATTTCTCTTCCCCCATCGATCGTCCCAGAAAGGCCCCGGCCAGCCGGTCGCGATAAACCGCCGAATTCAGGCCGGTCCACATGCGTCGTGGTCCGCGCGTTCATTTTATACTACCTTTGTATCGTTAAGGACTTCTCGCAACCATGGAATCGAGTCTGAGGCGCCGGGCCGCGTCACGGAAATGGCCGCAGCTTGGCACCCGAGCGCCAAGGCCTTGGCCGGCAGGCCAGTCCGCATGAATTCAGCAAGGAAATACCCGATGAACGTATCCCCCGCCGCAGTCGTATCGATGGCCTTCACGGCAAAACCCGGCTGCCGAAGAATCCCGGCCGCGTCCATGAATACCGCCCCCTCCCGTCCCAAAGTCAGGACTGTGGCGGCATGAGGAAATGAAGCCATCATGGCGACGCGCACAAGCTCTGGCGCACTCTCGCCAGTCAGAGCTTCGGCCTCGGTCTCGTTGAGAATGAAGAGATCCACGTCCTGCAACGGGTAGTCGCGGACCGCCGGGGACATCGGCGCCGGATTGAACACCACTTTCAACCCCCTGCACTTCCCCTCTCGGATGGCTTCAGCCACCGCACTGGTCTCGTTCTGAACCAGCAGGAAGTCCCCACGGGCGCAAGACGCCACGGCCCGCGCCGCATCCTCCGCTGCAACCGCACCATTTGCTCCGCCATGAAGCACAATCGCGTTCTCACCCGTCCGGGCCACCTGTATGATGGCATGGCCCGTCGGCATGTCGGCAACCTTGATCTGCGCGATGTCGATGCCTTCGCGCTGCAATCTCTCGATCAGCCAGGCCGCGTCTCGACCGACTGCCCCAACGTGCCGGGTCGGAGCGCCAGCCCGGGCAAGCGCAATGGACTGGTTGAATCCCTTACCGCCCGCAAAAATGTCGTACCGTGTGCTCGCGATCGTCTCGCCAGGACGCACGAAGTGGTCAACTTCGTACACATGGTCAATATTGACCGATCCAATATTCAGTATATTCATCTTCGTTCAACGTCGCAAATCAGCGGCGCGGTTTACCGCGTACGCTGGATTTGTCTTGTTCGCCATTCTGCTCGCAGGATGTCACTCACTGGGTATCCTGTGAATGCCTTCGCAGACCCAGCACCATCGACTGCAATAAACATATCTTCTTCGATCACGTATCGTGCTTCCCACTGTATACCGAAGTCGATCTCCGTCTCGGAAATTTGGCCGGGTAGAGCTTCTCCATCCTCTGCGAGGCACAAGGCCAGTGCATCGTCGAGATCAAGCATCCATGCATCACCCGTAACCGTTGAGAAAAGCGCGAGTGGCCCCAAGATCACGAGTCGCGAGTCGTGGTCACGAGCTTTGCGGACAATGTACTCCACCTCACGTGCGACCGAGAAGTCCTTGCCCATGACCACGCGTTCTTTCGTGCCGGCTACCTTGCTCGGTTCCCGTTTCTCTTTCTTGCGCTTTGTCATCTTGTCCAGGCGAACAGTTTTATTAGACGGATTGAATCCGCCTAATTCATCTCCTGCGGCCCCATTCAGGGGCGTGGTTTATGGCCTTGCTTGCCGGGCTTTGTGAAAATATTATCAGAACCATGAAACCAATCAAGCCCCAATCGCAGATGACGGATAAGGAACGAATTATCTGGAGCAATTACGCGAATTTCATCCTTTCCCGGAATATCAGTGGTCATGCTGCCGAGTGGTCTATCCGGTACGCCCAGGAGTTCGCCTATAACCTGGGCGGTGTCAAGCTGCGGGATGTGGACAAGGCCCATTTGACCCGCTATTTTGACGACTTAGGTAGATGCGACAATATTGTAGCATGGCGGTTTCGGCAGGCAGTTTCGGCGGTTGAGATGC
>JAQBFL010000339.1:0-18898 GCA_032123415.1 bacterium
CGAGAACATAGCATCCCGTCGCGCGCTTGTCATGCGTTTAGACGCGCGCCGAGAGAAAGGTGTTGGGATTGGGACCAGGGGTCGGTGTTCAACTTCCGCCCGCGTTACCGAATGGACTGAGCGATTCATCCGTAATTTCCCAAGGAACTGGGTATACCATTTACTCTAGTGACTAGATAGCTCAATAGGCAGAGATAGAAGGCCACGGAGAGGGCGGATGGCTCCGCTCGTCCTCCTCGTCGTCCTCGTCCTCGTCCTCGTCGTCGGATCGGAAAGGCAGAAAGGTAGGGAACCGCCGTGCAGCACCCATTGGATCACGAGAAACTTGACGTCTACCCGATCGAGCTGCAGTTCAGGTCAGGGAAGACCAAGTTCGATATGCGATCGAGGACGAGGACGAGGACGAGAACGATGGCCGCGAAAGCCCGTCGGTCTGAGAGGTACGGCCTCGCTAGAGTAAAGGGGATACCCAGTTCTCCCCCATTTTCCTGTCCATTTCGGTCGACGCGAACGGCGACGCGAACGGTGGACGACTGAGATACTCACTACTCGTTGGCCGCTCTCGTCGCCGTTCTCGTCGACCGAAAAAGGGAAGACCAGGGCGAAAGATTACGGTGAAAGATGAGGGGCCCGGATGCCGCACCTTAATCTCTTGCCCTATTCTTTCGCCCTAATCGACGCACGATCACTGCTTTCAGCGTCTCAGCTTTTGATATCCACGCCCCACTCCCGCAGGCGGCCTTCGATGAAGGCCAGGGATTCGCGGTGGGCCTGTTTGTCGGGGGTCTCGGGGTCGATGGCAGGGCCGAACTCGAACCACAGCCGCTTGGACCGGTCGACCGGCCCGAAGTCCCGGACCCATCTCCCGATGCCGTGAAAATCCGTCTTCAGGGCCAGCGGCAGGAGCGGAACGCCGGCACGATGGGCCAGTTTGGCGCCCAGCGACCCGAACGAGGCCGGATGGAAAGACGCTTCGCGGGTGGCCTGGGGAAAGACGATCACGGACCGCCCTTCCTCCTTCAGGCAGCGTTCCCCCTCCATCATGACGTGCCGCAGGTCGGCACGCGGGTCCGTGCGCGTCACCGCAATCGGCCGCACGGCCCTCATCGTGGCGCCGAACACGGGGTAGTCCAGGAGGCTCTGCTTGACCACCATGGTGATCATGCGAAACGGCAGCAGGATCGACGGCAGGATCACGGTTTCGATCATGCTCATGTGATTCGAGACGATCACGGCCGGCCCGTCGAGATTCCGGAGGTGCTGCAGGCCCCGCACGGAAATCCGCCCCCCGCAGCCCTCCACGGCGCGCCATACGGCGTAGGTGCGCGGCCCCCAGGACTCCTGGGTGAACGTGCTGTGCCGCATGCGGCAGCTCGTTGCGGCCACAATCTGCAGGACGCGCAGCTTGTACCACGCGTCGAAGCGGCCCAGGATGCGGTCGGCGGCGCCGCGGCACGGGTTCTCAGGGGTATCGTAACGGCCCTCGGCGCGCAGAATCTCCCGGAATTCGTTCACCTTCATGGCTGCCGCCGTCTCCTCAATCGAAAAAACCGCATTCGGCCCTTGACGCAGGGCACGTTTCCCGTATACTGCCAGAAAGCTCCAATTTCAAGCGTGATTCTCGCGGGAGTGGGTTTTTTGACCACTCTCGTTTTCGTATTGGGGCTTGGTGGCGGGTTTTTGATAACAACGCGGACAGAAATCGTTCGGGTCAGCCATGAACACGGATTTACAGACCATCTTGAGCTACATGGAGAGAGAGCGCGGCATCGACCGTGCGATTCTCATCGAGGCGGTGGAGTTTGCGCTCCAGTCGGCCGCGCGCAAGAGCATCGGCTCGTGGAACGAGATGCGCGTCGCGATCGACCGGCAGACGTACGACATACGCGCCTTCGCGACGCTGACGGTCGTGGACAAGCCCCAGCCTTCCGAAAACGAGATCACGCTCGATCAGGCCCGCAAGATCAAGCCCGAGGCGCAGCTCGGCGAGACGGTGGAGAAGGAGGTCACGCCCCGCAATCTGGGGCGCATCGCCGCTCAGACCGCCAAGCAGGCGATTCTGCAGCGCATCCGTCAGGCCGAGCGCGAAATCGTTTTCGAAGAGTATAAGGACCGCGTGGGCGACATCGTCAGCGGCTCCGTCCGGCAGTTCAACCGCAGCGACATTGTGGTCGACATCGGCCGGGCCGAAGCGATCATGCCGTCCAAGGAGCGGGTGCCGACGGAGGAATACCAGGTCGGCGACCGAGTTCGGGCCTACATCCTCAGCGTGCAGAGCAGCCCCACGGGGCCGAGCATCGTGCTGTCCCGCAGCCACCCGAACTTCGTGCGCCGGCTCTTCGAGCTGGAGGTCACCGAGATCGTGGACGGCGTGGTCGAGATCATGGCCATGGCGCGCGAACCCGGCTACCGCACGAAGCTCGCGGTGCGCTCGCACGACGAGAAAGTGGACCCCGTGGGCGCCTGCGTCGGCATGCGCGGCAACCGCGTCAAGAATATCGTGCGCGAGCTCTCGGGGGAGAAGATCGACATCGTGCGCTGGAGCGAGGATCTCCGGACGTACGTGACCAACGCCTTGTCGCCGGCGAAGCTGTCCAAGGTCTACATTGAGCCCAACCAGCCCGGCGTCGTGCACGTCATTGCGGATCCAGACCAGCTTTCGCTGGCCATCGGCAAGCGCGGCCAGAACGTGCGGCTGACGGCCAAGCTGATCGGGGTGAAGGTCGACATCCAGAAGGACGAGAGCGGTTTGACCTTCGAGGAGAAGGTCGCGCGGGCCATCGACGAACTGGCCAAAGTGGACGGCATTGACCGCGAGCAGGCCGAGAAGCTCGTGCAATGCGGTTTTCTCACGGTCGATGGCATCCTCGCGGCCGAACCCGAAGATCTGGTCGAGATGATCGGTTTCGATGTCGCGACGGCGCAGGCGGTCTACGAAGCCGCGGCCGCGCGGGTCGAACCCCAGGCCGCCCCCGAAGTGGGCGCCTGAACGAAAGCAGCTTATGAGAGTTCACGAACTGGCGAAGGAACGGCAAACGACAAGCAAGGAACTGCTTGCGCGTCTTCAGGAATTGGGAATCGACGTCAAGAACCGCTTGAGCAGCGTGGGCGACAACGTTCTCGAACTTCTCCGGGAAGACGATGAAGAGACCGAAGTCGCGCCCATTCGCACCGCGAAGATCGAGAAGGCGCCCGCGAAGCGTCTGCTGAAGAAGGACGGAGAGGAAGAGCGCGAGCCCGTTCTGCCCCCGCCGCCGCGCAAGACGCCGCCGGCGGCCAAGGCCCCGGTTCCAATCCTGCCGCCCGCGCCCGTTGCTCCTCCGTCGGCCGCATCCGAGGCGCCGGCGCCCGAGCCGGCGGCCCGTCAGGAGTCCGCGCCGCCGAATCCGGTGGTCAAGGTATCCGGGCCGTTGACGGTTCAGCAACTGGCGGCCAAGCTGGGGCTGCGCCCCAACCGGCTCGTCGCGGAGCTGATGCGCCTCAATGTCCTGGCGTCGATCAACGAACGCGTCGAGGTCGACATCGCGCGCAAGATCGCCATCAAGCACGGCTTCATGCTCGAGGTCGAAAAGAAGATCGAGCCCCCCAAGCCGGTGGTGCGGCCCATCGAAGTGCGCGACGACGAGGAAGACCGCCCCGAGGACCTGCAACCCCGCCCGCCCGTCGTAACGTTTCTCGGGCACGTGGACCACGGCAAGACCTCGCTGCTCGACCGCATCCGCAAGACGATGGTCACCGCGGGCGAGGCCGGCGGCATCACCCAGCATATCGGCGCCTATACGATCGACGAGTCAGGCCGCCAGGTGACGTTTCTGGACACGCCCGGCCACGCAGCCTTCACGGCGATGCGCGCCCGCGGCGCCAACCTCACGGACATTGCCGTCATCATCGTGGCCGCGGACGACGGCGTCATGCCCCAGACCAAGGAGGCGATCATGCACGCCAAGGCTGCCGACGTGTGCATGATGGCGGCCATCAACAAGATCGACATGCCCGGCGCCAACGTCGAGCGCGTCAAGCAGCAGTTCCTCGCCGAAGGGCTGACGCCCGAGGACTGGGGCGGCACCCTGGTCTGCGTGCCCGTGAGTGCCATCACCGGAGAGGGCGTCGAACAGCTCGTCGAAATGCTCCTGCTGCAGGCCGAAGTGCTCGATCTGAAGGCCAATCCCAAGCGGCGCGCGCGCGGCTACGTCATCGAATCCCAGCTCGAACAGGGCATGGGGCCCACGGCGAACCTGCTGATCAAGAACGGCACGTTGAAGGTCGGCGACACGATCCTGTGCGGCGCCCACTGGGGCCGCGTCCGCGCCCTGATCAACGACCACGGCGTCAAGGTCAAGACCGCCGGGCCCGCCACGCCGATCAAGTGCCTCGGCCTCTCGGGCGTGCCCGAGGCCGGCGCCGAGTTCCGCGTCGTCACGGACGATAAGGACGCCAGGGCCGCGGCCGCGACCGAGCAGACCCGCCTTAAGGACGGCCAGCTCCAGACCCAGCGCAAGACGACCCTGACCGACTTGTTCGAGCGCATCGAGGCCAACCAGCGCATCGAGCTCAAGGTGATCGTCAAGGCCGACACTCAGGGCAGCGTCGAGGCCATCTCGCACGCCCTGCGCGAAATCAAGAGCGACAAGGTCTCTCTGAACATCGTCATGGCCGCCACCGGCAGCATCACGGCCAACGACGTCATGCTCGCCAGCGCGTCCAACGCCGTGATCCTCGGGTTCCACATCGGCAAGGAATCCGGCGTGCCGAACCTGGCCAAGCACCACGGCGTGGAAATCCGCCTGCACCAGATCATCTACGAACTCCTGGACGTGGTCAAGGAGGCCATGACCGGCCTGTTGGCGCCCCGCATGGAGGAGCGCGACCGCGGCAAGGCCCTGGTCAAACAGGTCTTCGACCTCGGCAAGCAGGGGTGCGTGGCGGGCAGTCTCGTCACCAGCGGCCACGTGCGCCCCTCCTACCGCGTGCGCGTGCGCCGCAGCGGCGACGTGCTGTACGAAGGCAGCATCGTGTCCCTGCGCCACTTCCAGACCGACGCCGCGGAGGTCCGCGAGTCCCAGGAATGCGGCGTGCGGCTCGACAACTACCGCGATTTCGCGCCCGGCGACATGCTCGAGTTCTACGAGATCGAGGCCGTACGACAGAGCCTTTGAGATGAGCGTGGACCGCCTAACCCGAGTGAATGCCCTCTTGCGGCGCGAGATCGCCGAGTCGCTCTTCCATGTCCTGCGCGACTCGGAGGTCGACTTCGCGGCCGTCACGGTGACCGAGGTGACCGCCAGCCGCAACCTGCGCTTCGCCCGCGTACTCGTGTCCATCCGCGCGGACGCCGCGGGCCAGGAGAAGATGCTGTCGGCATTGAGGCGTCACCGCGTCGCCATCCAGGCGCTGATCAACCGGGACCTGAAGCTCAAGTTCACGCCGAAGCTGGATTTCGAGCTGGACAAGTCCATCGAGCGCGGAGACCGCGTCCTCGCGCTGATCCACGAGATCGAAGGCGAAACGGGCGAAACGGGTGAACTCGAGCCCGAGACGTTCGAGGTGGCGGAGCCTCCCCCGGACGACGCGGCTGACGACGAAGACCCCGAAGAGGACGCACCTTGAACACACCGCCCCCCCATTTCGTCAGGCCGGCCCCGCCCCAGCACGTGGACCCGTGCGAGGGCATCCTGCTCGTGGACAAACCCGCGGGGCCGACGTCGCACGACATCGTGGCCCAGGTCCGCCGCGCGTTCCGCATCCAGAAGGTGGGCCACGGCGGCACCCTCGATCCCCAGGCCACGGGGTTGCTCGTGTTGCTTTTGGGCCGCGCCACAAAGCTCTCAAACCGCTTTCTGGGCTCCGACAAGACCTACGAGGGCGCGATGCGCTTCGGGATCTCCACGGACTCGCAGGACGCCCCGGGCCGCGTCATCGCCGAAGCGCCCGCCGATGGCGTCACGGAGGACCGCCTGCGCGCGGGCATGAAGGGCCTGCTGGGGGACAGCTACCAGACGCCCCCCATGGTCTCCGCGATCAAGATCGCGGGCGTGCCGCTTTACAAGCTGGCCCGCAAGGGCGAAACCGTCGAACGCACCCCCCGCGTCATCCATATCTACGAATTCGAGCTTCTCGGGTTCAACCCGCCCGACGCCGACTTCCGCGTGACCTGTACCAAGGGCACCTACGTCCGGACGCTCTGTTCGGACCTGGGCGACTCCCTGGGCTGCGGCGCCCACCTCATACGCCTGCGCCGCACCGTGAGCGGGTCGCTGCGCATCGAGGACGCCGCCACGCTGGACACCGTGCTCTCGTGGGATCGCGAAACGCTCGCGCGGCACGTGCTCCCGATGCACCGTTTCGTCTAGCGGTCCGATCATGAAGGTCTTCAGACACCTCGAATCCCTGCAACGGCACGACCGGCCGATCGCCCTGGCGCTCGGCTTCTTCGACGGCGTGCACGCCGGTCACCAGCAAGTGCTCGATGCCGCGTGCCGGGCGGCGCGCGACGCGGGCGGCGAACCGTGGGCTCTGACGTTCGACGTGCACCCGCGCGGCGTCCTGGGCATGGCGCCCCCGCCCCTGCTCACCTGCAACAAACACAAGCTCATGCTCATGAAGCGCTACGGCATGCAGGGCTGCATCCTGCTGCCGTTCACGCCGCGTTTCGCCGCCACGCCGGCCAACACGTTCCTCGACGCCCTGGGCCGCCATCTATCGACGCTGTGCGCGCTCGCGGTTGGCGAGAACTGGCGCTTCGGCCGCGGCGGCGAGGGCGACGGGGCGTTGCTGAGCGACTGGGCCGCGCACTGCGGCCTCGTCGTGTCGATCGCCCCCTGCGTCGCCGTCTCCGACCACCCCGTTTCGAGCACACGCATCCGCGCGGCCGTGGCCGCCGGCGCTCTCGACGAGGCCGCCGCCATGCTGCGCCGCCCCTTCAGCGTGCTGGGCACCGTGGTCCACGGCTACGGCGTGGGCCGCGCGCTCGGCTTCCCCACCGCAAACCTTGACTGCGACAACGAGGTCATGCCCCCCACCGGCGTCTACGCCGTACTGGCCGCGCTGGACAACGCCGTGTTCGAGGGAGTGCTCAGCTTCGGGTCGCGCCCGACGCTGGACGGCGATCCGATGAAGCCCAGGCTCGAACTGCACATCCCCGGCATGGACCGCGATCTGTACGGCCGGGACGTGGAGGTTTTCATCCTCCGCGCCCTGCGCGCACAGTGCCGCTTCGCCTCGCGCGCGGAACTGCGCAAGGCCATCGAGGACGATGTGGCCGCCGCCGCCCGAATTCCCGATTTGATAAATCGTAAAGATTGGCTTTACAGACACTGCTACAGCGTATTATAGTTCCCCACGAAAACCAAAAAGGAACGAAGCAAGACAGAGCAAAAGGGATCAGTCAGGGGTATGAGCCAGATCGACAAACAAGTGGTCAAAGAGCAGTATCGGCGTCACGAGGGCGATACGGGCTCCTCTGAAGTACAGGTCGCGTTGCTGACCAAACGGATCGAGCAACTCACGTCGCACCTCAAGGAGCACCGCAAGGACCACAGCTCACGTTACGGTCTGATCAAGATGGTCAGCGCCCGTCGGCGTCTGCTCAACTACCTGAAGGACACCGATTCCGAGCGCTACAAGACCCTCATCAAGCAGCTCGAGATCCGCCATTAGGGAACCGCCGCCCCGCATCCGTTCCAGACGATGAGTCCACCGAACGGCCGCGCAGCGCACGGTTCGAACCCTTGACCCGTCCCGCAAAAGAAGAGAGAAGGATCCAAGAACCATGCAGACATCCCACTCCGTGACCGTCGACCTCGGCGGCAGATCCCTGACCATCGAAACCGGACTCATGGCCCGCCAGGCCGCCGGCTCCGCCACCGTACGCCTCGGCGACACGGTGCTGTTCTCCGCCGTCACCGCGGCCAAGACCGCGCGCGAAGGCATCGACTATTTTCCGCTCCAGGTCGAGTACCGCGAGAAGTTCTACGCGGCCGGCCGTTTCCCGGGCGGCTTCTTCAAGCGCGAGGCGCGCCCGAGCGAAAAGGAAATCCTCACCGCCCGCCTGACCGACCGCCCCATCCGTCCGCTGTTCCCCAACTCGTTCCGCAATGAGGTCCAGGTCAACAACATGCTGCTGTCCGCCGACGGACAGAACGACTCCGACGTGTTGAGCATCACCGCGGCCAGCGCCGTCCTCACGCTCTCCGAGATCCCGTTCGACGGCCCCATCGCCGGCGTCCGCGTGGGACGCGTGGACGGTCAGTTCATCGTCAACCCGACGAACGCGGAGCGCGAGCGCAGCGACATGGACCTGGTCTACGCCGGCAACCGTTCGCTGCCCATCATGATCGAGGGCGGCGGGCGGGAAGTGCCTGAGGACATTGTCATCAAGGCCATGCGCGTGGCGCAGGATGCGGTCGTGAAGTTGATCGACGCCCAGTTGGAGCTGCGCCGCAAGGCGGGGCTGCCCGAGAAGAAGTACCAGGCGCCGCCCGCCGACGATTCGCTGCTGAAGGCCGCCAAAGAGCTCGCCGGCACGGCGCTGGAAGAAGCCCTGCGCATCGCCCCCAAGATCGAACGGCAGGACCGCGTGAAGGCCGTCATCGACGACCTCAAGACGAAGCTCCTGGCGCGCTTCCCCGAGATGGCCAACGAGGCCTTCCGCGCCATGTCCGACGAGCTCGAAATCGAAACCGTGCGCCGCAATGTGATCGAGAACGGCCGCCGTATCGACGGGCGCGCCTTCGACGAACTGCGACCGCTCGCCGGCCAGGTCGGCCTGCTGCCCCGCACACACGGTTCGGCGCTCTTCAACCGCGGCGAGACGCAGGCTCTGGGTACCGTCACCCTCGGCACGAAGTCCGACACCCAGTCCCTCGATGCCGTCACGGGCGGCGAGAGCGAGAAGGCCTTCATGCTGCACTACAACTTCCCGCCCTACTCCGTGGGCGAGACCGGCCGCCTCGGCGCCACCGGGCGGCGCGAAATCGGCCACGGCGCGCTCGCCGAGCGCTCGCTCCAGCCGGTCATGCCCAAGGACTTCCCGTACACCGTGCGCCTGGTCTCGGACATCATGGGCTCGAACGGCTCATCGTCAATGGCCAGCGTGTGCGTCGGCACCCTCGCCCTCATGGACGCGGGCGTGCCGATCGTCGCGCCGGTCGCCGGCATCTCGATCGGCCTCTTCAGCGGCGCGAAGCGGGACGTGCTCGTCACGGACATCCTCGGCACCGAGGACCACTGCGGCGACATGGACTTCAAGGTCTCCGGCACCGCGAAGGGCATCACGGGCTTCCAGGTCGACCTCAAGATCCCGGGCCTGAAATGGGAACTCGTCGAAGGCGCCTTCGAGCAGGCGCGCAAGGCGCGGCTCCAGATTCTGGAGTTCATGCTCGGCGTCCTCCCCGCGACGCGGACCGAATTTTCGCCGTTCGCCCCGCGCATCCACCAGATGAAGATCGATCCCGAGAAAATCGGCGCGCTGATCGGCCCGGGTGGCGAGAACATCCGCCGCATCACCGACCTCACGGGCGCCCAGATCGACATCGAGGACGACGGCACCGTCTGCGTCTTCGCCGTGGACAAGGATGCCATGGACATGGCCATCCGCGAGATCAACCGCATCGTCGAGGATCCCGAAGAGGGCAAGATCTACGAGGGCACCGTGACCGGCATCAAGGAGTTCGGCGCGTTCGTTGAAATCCTGCCAGGCCGCGACGGCCTGGTCCACATCAGCGAGATGGCGGACCGCCGCATCAACCAGGTCGAGGACATCTGCAAGATCGGCGACACGATGTGGGTCAAGTGCATCGGCGTTGACGACCGCGGCCGCGTCAAGCTCAGCCGCCGCGAGGCCCTCAGGGATATGGACGCCAAGCCCGACGCCTGATCCAGGCCCCTCGCTCGAACGGAGGCGCTGCCGCGACAATCCGCCGCGGCGGCGCATGACGTGCGGGCCTCGGCTCGACCGCGGGGGACGGCATGCGAAGTGTGGGACAACTTGTGGCGTTGGCGCGATTGACGGCACTGGAAGCGGTCCGCCAGCCGGTTGTGCTGCTGCTCGCCGCCGCTTGCGTCGTGGCCACGGGCCTCGTGCCCATGCTCCTGATGCACAACCTCGGCGAACCGGGGCGGATGGCCCGCGACGGTGGACTGGCCTTTCACCTGACGTTCGGCGTCTTGATCGCTGGCTATGCGTCGTGCTCGACGCTGGCCCGTGAACGCAGCGCCGGCACCGCCGCCACGGTCCTGAGCAAGTCGGTTTCCCGCCGTGTCTTCTTTCTCGCCAAGTTCTGCGGCGTGACGGTCGTCGTGCTCTGGTTCTCCCTTGCCGCCGGCGCCTCGACGTTGCTCGCCGAGCGCATCGCCGAGAAATTTCACCAGTCCTCCGAGTTGGTCGGGTACGCCACGGACTGGCGCACGGCACGGTGGCTGCTGGCGGCCCCGGCGGGCGCTTTCGCCCTCGCGGGAGCCCTCAACCTGCGCGGCCGTCCCTTCCAATCGGTCGCCTTCCTCCTGCTGGCCGTGGGCCCCTTGGCCGTGCTGGCTGCGGCCGGTTGCTTCAACCAGGCCGGCGCGTGGTCGCCCTATGACCTGCGCGTGGACTGGCGGCTGCTGCCCGCCACGATCCTCGTTACGGCCGCGCTCCCCTGCTTCGCGGCCATTGCACTGGCACTCTCCACCCGCCTGCCCATGGCCCCCACCATGACCGGCTGTGTGCTGGTCCTGCTCGCAGGCCTCCTGTCGGCTCACGTCCTCGGACCTTGGGCCTCGCGCAACGCGCTCTTTGCGGCCGTGAGCGGGTTCGTGCCGGACTGGCAGGTCTTCTGGAGGGCGGACGATCTTGCCGGCGGCGGTCGTATCGCCGCCGCCGAGCTGCTGCGCGCGCTGGCTTACGGCGCGGCCTATGCCGTCGGCGCCCTCTGCGTGGGCTGTGCGCTGTTCGAACGGACGGAGGTGAACGGATGAACGACTTCGACTCGCAATCTCCCACCCCTCCGGTCGTCGAACTGCGCCACGTGACCAAGGTCTTCCGCGATTTCTGGCGGCGGCCGAAGGTGGTGGCCGTCAGCGACCTGTCGATCGAGGTCCGGCGCGGCGAGGTCTTCGGCCTGCTGGGGCCCAACGGCTCGGGGAAGAGCACCACGATCAAGACCATCCTCGGACTGCTCCATGCGTCCGCCGGCGAGGTGCGCGTCTTCGGCCGGCCGGCCGGCCACACCGGGACGCTGGCGCGTGTCGGCTACCTGCCGGAAGAATCCTACCTCTATCGCTACCTGACGGCGCGCGAGACGCTCGACTTCTATGCGCGGCTGTTCGGTCTCGACGCCGCGCTGCGGCGCCGGCGCACGGAGGAGCTGCTGCGCCTCGTCGGCCTGCAACAGGCCGCGAACCGCCCGGTGGGCGAGTTCTCGAAGGGCATGTCGCGGCGAATCGGTCTGGCCCAGGCCCTCATCAACGATCCCGACCTCGTGATCCTCGACGAGCCGACCGCGGGACTCGACCCCGTCGGCTGCCGCCAGGTCAAGGACCTGATCCGCGATCTCGCCGCCCAGGGCAAGACCGTCATCCTCTCGTCCCATCTGCTCGCCGATGTGGAGCATGTGTGCAGCCGCATCGCGATTCTCTTCAACGGAACGCTCCGGGCCGAGGGCGGCGTACGCGAGCTGCTCGTCAACCGCGACCTCGTGCGGTTCACCGTCCCCTGTGCCGATCCGGCCCTGGCGGGGCGCATGGCCGCCTGGCTGCGCGAGCAGTGCGGGAGCGAACCGGCCGTGGACAACCCGTCCATGAACCTCGAATCGTTCTTCCTCGATGTCGTCCAACGGGCGGGCGAGGGGACGACCGGCGCCCCAGCGCGTGGGGCCTCGCGGCCATGAAGCGAGCCTGCTCGCAGTTGTTTTGCGTCGCCGCGCTGACGGTGCGGTCGGCGCTGCGCCTGCGCCTTTTTGTCTGCCTGCTTTTCCTGCTGTTGTGCATCCTCTTCGGTGTCCCCGCGCTGGTGCGCGGGGACGGCACGGCGCTGAGCCGCGCGCGCATCCTGCTCTCCTACACGTTGTGGCTTTCCTCGTTTGCGCTCGGCATCGGCGTGCTTTGGACCTCGTGCGCGGCCGTCGCGGCCGAGATCGAGGGCCGCCAGATGCGCCTGGTGGCCGTCAAGCCGGTGCGGGGCTGGACGCTGTGGCTCGGCAAGTGGCTCGGCATCATGGCCCTGGCCGCCGTGCTGCTGGCGCTGATCGGCGTTGTCGTGACCGCGCGCATCGCCCTCCTGCTGCGCGATCCGGCCCTTGATGAGGCGGATCGCGCCTCGATTCGCAACGAGATTCTCGTCGTCGCCCGCTGTCTGGAGCCGCGTGCGGAGGACATCACGGCCGAGCTCGACCTGCAGGTTCGCGAGATCGTGGACCGGGGCAGCCTGCCCGACGGCATCGCCGAACGGGATATCCGGGACGCGGTCCGCCGCCAGGTCCTGGCGCGTCGCGCCGCCGTCGCGCCGGGAGAGACCCGCGTCTGGGTCTTCGACCTGCCCCGCGGGGCGTCCGCCGGCGGTCCGGCATTTCTTCAATACCGCATGGCGTCCTCTCGCGGCGGCGCCGGGCGCGTGGCCGGCACATGGCGCTTCGGCAAGGCGCTCGCGGCAACCTCCGCCGGCCTGCCGGTCGAACACACGGGCATGCAGTTGCGACGCATGCACATCCCTGAGGGCGCCATCGGCGCGGCCGACGGCGTCGTATCGGCCGCATTCTCCAACGAGGAAGCCCCGCGATCCCTGACGGCGGTGTTTCACGGCCCGGATGCGATCGAACTCCGTCTGCCGTGCGGCGCATTCGGGCCGAACATGGCGCGCGCGCTGCTGGTTGTCCTCTTCCTGCTGGGTTCGCTCGCGGCCCTGGGTCTGACCATGAGCACGTTGTTCTCGTTCCCCGTCGCCACGTTCGCCGCGTTCGGAGTGGCCGCCATGATCGCGCTATCGCGCGGCGCGGCGGCGGACCCGGGGAGCGGCGGGCACGCGCACGGCGAGGAACTGTCCGCCGCCTCGAACGCCCTCGTCCACGCCGGCGAGACGCTGGCAGGCGCGCTCGGCGCGGCGGCGCGCCCCGTGGCGCGGATCGATCCCCTCGGCCGGGTCGCCGCGGGCGTGCGCGTGAACGAAAGCGACGTGGCCATCGCGCTTGCGCTCTCGGGGCTCGCCTGGCCGGGCCTGCTGGGCGCGGCAGGCGCCTGGCGCCTCGCGCGCCGGGAGATCGGAGCGGCATGAGACGCGACGCGCGATCCTCCATGCTCCTCGCGGGCGCGGCCATCGTGGCCTTCGCCGCCGCCGGGCTGTTGCGCCGCGCCCCACACGGGGGCGAAGCGCCGACAGGGATGCACGAATCGAGCCCCGCGGCGGCCTTCGTCACCGTCGTCCTGGGCGGGTTTCGCGGGCTGATCGCCGACGCCCTCTGGCTGCGGGCATCCCATCTGCAGGACGAGGGACGCTACTTCGAGCTCGCCACACTCTCGGGGTGGATCGCCGAGCTCGACCCGCACAACGCGGAGGCCTGGACGTTTAACGCCTGGAACATGGCCTACAATGTCAGCGCCATGATGACCGATCCCGAGGACCGCTGGCGCTGGGTCGCCAACGGCATCGACTTGTTGCGCGACCGGGCGCCGCGCACGGGGCCGGCGCAGGCGGCGGTGCTCGCCGAACTGGCATGGCTCTATCAGAACAAGATCGGCGACGTCATCGACCCCGCGCACGCCCACTACAAGCGCCAGATCGCGCGCGAGGGTGCCGCGCTGTTCCCCGGCGGGCGCGCGACGCCCGAGCTCATGACGGCGGCATGGCGCGAGCGCGCGGCCGCACGGCTGGGCCTCGACGCCCGGCGCGTGGAAACGCTCGCGGAGGCCTGCGGCCCGCTGGACTGGCGCGTGGCCGAAACGTATGCAGTTTACTGGGCCGCCCTCGCGGCGGCCGTCGCACGCGACCCATTGGTCGCCCTGCGCGCGGAACGGATCGTGTACCAGTCCATGGCGCTGAGCGTCTACAAAGGCCAGTGGGACGAGGACGCCCCCGAGCAGACGCGCCCATCCCACCGCCCGCGGCTGGACCTCTTTCCGTTCGCTCAGGCAGCCTTCGCACGGACGATCGAACGTCACCCGGCCGATGCGGGCGTCCGCGAGGCGCACCGCGGCTTTCTTGCCGGCGTCGTCTTCCTTGCCGATGCGTTCGGGGATCCCGCCGTCGCCCGCGCGGCCTTCGACGAGCTGGCGCGACGCTACCCTTCGCCGCTGACGGAGGCGGGGCTTGAGCGCTATCTCGCCAGCGAAGAAGCCCGAGCCGCCACGCATCCGCTCGTGCAGGTGTCGATCCTGAAGCTGACCCAAGGATGGAACCGGCCATGAAACGAACTCCACGACGCCATGGCCGCCGCACGGCGTGGGCCGCCGCCGCTGCGCTGTGCCTGGCCGCCGGGTGCGGCAACGAACCCGCGCCGGTGCATAGCGAATGGACCGCGATGGGCACGTTCTGCTCCCTGCATCTGCCGGCCGGGTCCGCTGACGAGCTGCCGGCCGCGGCCGGCGTCGCGCGCGAGGTCATTCAGCAGGTAAACGACAGGCTGACGATCTATGACACGGCCAGCGAACTGTCGCGCGTGAACTCCAGCTCCGGCGAGCGCCCGGAACAGGTATCCGACATGACGCGGGATACGCTGGTCCTGGCGTGCGGATATGCCCAGATGACGGGTGGCGCCTTCGATCCGACCGTGGGGCCGCTCGTGAGGCTGTGGGGCTTCAGCGGGGGACGGACGCCGCGGGCGCTGCCTTCCCAAGCGGAAATCGACGAGGCGCGGCGGCGCGTGGGATACGAGCTGATGTCGATCGAAGGCGGTTCCGCTTTCCTTTCCACGCGCGGCGCGCTCGTGGACTTGGGGGGCATCGCCAAGGGCTATGCGGTCGATCTGGCCTTCGACCGGATCGTGAAGCGCCACCCGATGGGCCTGATGGTCAACCTGGGCGGCAACATCCGTTGTGGCGGCATGGCGCGCCCCGGCAAGGTCTGGCAGGTGGGTGTGCGGGATCCGTTCGAGCCGACGGAAATTCTCGGCACCTTGACCATGACCGACGGCATGGCCGTCGCCACGTCCGGCCACTACGAGAAGTTCGTGACGATTGACGGCACACGCTACGCGCACATCATTGACCCGCGGACCGGCCGACCCGTGACGGGCATGGCGGGCGTGACGGTTGTCAGCGACCGCGCCGTGGAGGCGGACGCGCTGTCGACGGCCTTCTTCGTGCTCGGCATGCGCGATTCCCTCCCCGTGCTGGCGTCCCTGCCCCACTGCGGCGCGCTTTTCGTGCCCGACGTGCGGCCCGTGCAGGTCTACCTCACCGCGGGCTTCGCCCAGCGCTTCTCCCCAGCGGCCCGCGTCGTCGGACGCGTCCGCCTCCTCGCGCCGTGAGCACGTGCCGCAGGTTTCTTGAGGGAGACCAGAAGGAACCTTCGCGACAAAGATTACCGAGAACTGGGTATCCCCTTTACCCCGAATGCCCCTCGGTGACGTTCATTGCCGAACGCTATAGCCACAGCGGTGTGGGGCCAGGTGATTCCCTATCCAGAACACCCGCGTTCAGCAGCCCGTCGAGGTGCGCCAGCAGCCGGGGCTGGTCACGTGGAAGCCTGCCTTCAAGGGGCACGACGTTGGAGCCGTGGTTGGCGCGGAACACGGTATTTCGCAGGTTCAAGCGCGCGATCACCTCACGCAGTTCCCGCACCGCCTGCCACTCCGTCAACTGCTGAAATCTGCCGGCAGCGGCATCCGCGTGCAGCTCCGTTCCCGGCACGGGAATCACGCGCAGGGCCGAGAGCAGGCGCGGTTGCATCTGGTTCAATGCTTCCGCGGTATTCGCGACGTGGTCTTCGCTACCGTCGATGCCACCGAGTCCAAGCAGAACCATCACGGACATGCGCAGCCGCGCCGCTTGCGCCTCTATTCCGGCCCAGACCATCTGCTCCGCTGTCTCGCCCTTGCGACACCGTTTCAGGATGGCGTCATCCCCGCTCTCCAGCCCCATGTAGAGCGTGTGGAGCTTCAAAGCTCGCAGCGTCTGCAGTTCCTCGGCGCACTTCGTAGCGATCGAGCTGCCATTGGCGTACAGGCTGACTCTCGCCAGCCGGGGAAAGAACGCGTTGAGCGTCTGAAGGATGGCGTTGAGTTGGTCGAATGGCCGCCGCATCACGTCCCCATCGGCGAGGAAAATCCGTTGCGCTCCCGGATCGTTGCGTGCTTCCTCGTCAACCAGTCGGCGCACCGCCTCGACGGGGAGACGGCGATATGGCGTCCCGCGATACATGCCGCAGAACGTGCAGCGGTTGTGCGGACAGCCCTGGTCCACCTGGAGGATAAGGCTGTCGGCCTCGGCAGGTGGACGGAAGAGTGGGTTGTTGAGCGGAGCCATGGCGTCAGCCCTCTCCTCCAGAATCGTAGGCCCATTGTTTTCCTCGATCGGTTGTCACGGTCCCAGCAATGGGCGGCGTGGTACAAGGACCTCTACCGGGTGTGATGAGTCGCGCAACTTCCGAGGCAATGGTCTTCGGGTATCGGCTGCCGACGGCGGTGAGTCGGTTGCGGTCCAGACCGTCCAGGTTGCGGAAGGTGACGAGCGCGTCGGGCGGCAGGCGTTGCCGCCGACACTCGTACACGAAATCGCAAAGGGCCTGCTCGGGAGCAGCAATAACAGAATCACCCGGAGGCGCGTAGATGGCGCTGGTGAGACAAACGAAGACAATACGCCCCAAAGGCGTTGTCCGCACCCTGGAACGATTGTGGCGTCGGTTCGTGAAACAGCGTATTTCGGACGGTCTCTGCGTGACTATGTGGTGCCGGTAAAGGGCGTACATCCCTGTCACATAGGCGGCACGGTCCAGCGACGGCACGAGGTCTTCGATCCTAACCGCGCCGGGCAACCCGTAGCGGCCATCGGCGTAGCGTTGGATCACTCCACGCGCGACCAGACGTTGCAGGGCCACCCGTATCGAGCCTGTGGAGCCCCCGTCCGCATTGGCAAGCTCTGTTGCCGTGAACAGGACTTTGGAGTGACGCTCTCGCTGGTCCTGCAGGAACTGTTGCCACTCAAACGCTTTCATCGCGTACCTCGACGATCTCGTCCAGCAGTCCCAGAACGGAAGCCACAACGAGCACCCCACCGCCGGCATCGTTCAGTTGGGCGGCCGCGGGCGGATCAATCTGCGCGTCTATCACCGTTTGGGTGGCGCGCGCATGGTAGTCTACGTGCGCGTGGAGATCGCTGAGCCGTTTCAATGCCTGGTCCGAACGGATGCCCAATGCCTGCATCTTGGCCGCGATCCGTTGCCTCGAATCGGGTCGCAACTGGTCCCGGAACAGAATGAAATGACACCAGGTCGGTCTGCTTCTGCTCGAAATCGCCGCTCCAATGGTAGTCGATGTCGTCAGAGGTCCTCACACTGTTGTTCAGAAACCGGTACCTGAAACCGCCGATCGCATACGCCTTCATCACCAAGAAGTCCGCCATGGAGGCGAACCGCAACGGGACTGTGTTCTGTACGCCCCTCACATTCTCACCGGACAACCGCACTTCCTCTTGCCGCTTCCAGGCGGTGGCAGGGCTCATCCTTGAGGGAGATCAGGGTGCAGCCTTGCTCCGACCCTGCATCCTTGAACCCGGAGCGTGAGACCGGTATCGCCTTTTTTGGAGGGTCGGGACTTCGGCGAGCTCAGTCGAGCCGCTCCGTCCCGACCGTCTTTTGGAAGATGTTTTGCAAGAGCCTCTGTTGACCGTGGTCATCATAGAACACCTGCCACGCCAGGACCTGAGTGATCACCGCCTATCACTCCTCCTCGTGATCTTTCCATTCGTTGCCGGCGCGAACCGAGTGAAGATTGAACCGTGCGCCCTGGTTATCTGACGGGTTCTTCCAGAGCATACGGCTGAAGACGGCTGCGGCTTCGTCGAAGCGCTTCAGGCGCCAGAGGCAGAGGCCGTAGCCGTGGAGGCATCGCAGGTACGGGCGGTTGTTGACGAGGCCCCAGGGGAGTACGGCCGAGAAATCCGGGCCGAGAGAGAGGTTGCCGATCTGCACGCCGATCTCGTAATGGCGGATGGCCATATCGGGCCGATGAGGGAACTCCTGGTTGCCCAGATGGGCATGGGCGTCGAGGCAGCGTAAGTCAGCAATCAGGAGGCCGTTCAGCAACTGATCGGCCGCGCCCGGATCGCCGGCATCCTTGAGTTCAACCGCCTCCAGAATCGGGTCGGAATCGAAATCTTCCGGGTCTTCGCCGGGAATCACGTTCTCCAACTCGTATTCTGGCCGAGGCCCACGGGCCTTGATCTCCCTCTCCCATTCCTGTTCGGGGTCGTCTTCCTCGCCCCAGTAGTGCTCCGCCGGGTCCCACATTCCGAACTGGTTGAGCTTCAGGGGCGTCAGGCCCAACGCGGCAACATCGAACCGGCTGCCGGTGATGTCGGCCGACAGGTACGGATGGCCGGCGAAGCTCCAGTGCTTCTTCGGCATGACCGTGACGATCTCGCCTGGCGCGACTTTCCACAGGCCGGACGCCCGGAGCGTCAGTTCTTTGTCCTTCCCGATCGGCCGGCAGCGGGCCGACTCCCCATGCTTGATGCCCAGGACGACCAGATCCAAGGGCTTGGAAATGTCAATCTCGCCGACCTGAACCTTGGTCTGCTTGATCTTCTCCCGGTATTCCGCGCGCCGTGACTTCGTCGCCTGCGGCACGCCCAACCACTTCCGGTACGCGGCGATATACGGAGCGGCCTTTGAATCTGCCGGGAATTCGACATCCTCCAGGGCCACCGCGTAGGTCTTGCCGCCTGACTTCCGACAGGTCGCGCGTAGACCCCGCTGCGGGTTGCCGTCGTAGTC
>JAQBFL010000340.1:0-4275 GCA_032123415.1 bacterium
CGCCGTTCACATCGAGAATCTCTGGGACAAGTACCGCGTCCCGATGAAGGCGCTACAGCAGGAGCGTGACGGTGCCGCTGCCGAATTGGCGACCATACTGAACCGGCTTGGCTACGCCAGAAAGTCCGCCCCATGAAGGAAACCGAACAGCGCGAATTCAAGAAGAGCCTGGCCGAGTTGAAGGCCGGTCTGATTTCCATTGCCGCCATTCTCCACAAGCACGGTCGGGGCGAGTTGTGGTTCGGCATCCGCAATGACGGCCAAGCAGTCGGCTTGAATGCCACGGAGAAGACCTTGCGTGATGTGTCGCAGTCTATTGCCGCGCACATCGAGCCGCGCATCTATCCGCATGTGACGCTGGAATCCGTGGACGGCGTCTCCTGCATCAAAACCACTTTTGAGGGCGGCGACAAACCGTACTACGCCCAGGGTCGCGCCTACATGCGCGTGGCCGACGAAGACCGCCAACTCAGCGCACGAGAGCTGGAGAAGATCATTGTCGACAAGAACCAGGAGCGGCTGCGCTGGGACAATCAGCCTTGCGACGTGCCCTTGGCCGCCTTGGATGAAGCGAAACTGCGGGCGTTTGTCGAGCGCGCCGGCTTGAAATGGGACACACGGGAAAACGCCCTCGACAAACTGGGACTGTTGAGCGGCGGACGCCTGCTCAACGCCGCGAAGTTGTTTTTCACCGCCGAGCCCATGGAACTGCGCTGCGCCGTGTTCGGCACGACCGACAGTGCCATGATCATCGATCGACATGACACCAGGGGCGACATCCTGGAGTTGATTGAGGAGGCGCAGAAATATGTCCTCAAGAACATCCACATTGGGATGCGGCTGGAAGGGCTGTACCGCAAGGACGTGCCGGAAATCGCCACGGAAGCCACGCGCGAAGCCATCATCAACGCCTTCTGCCACCGCGATTACCGCGACCCGGACTACGTGCAGGTAGCTGTCTACAAGGACCGGGTCGAGATCCGCAATCCCGGCGGACTGTTCGGCGGGCTCACCATGGCCGACCTCCGCAGAGGGCATGTCTCCAAGCGGCGGAATCCTCTGATCGCCGACCTGTTCCGCCGCATCGAGATGGTCGAGGCCTGGGGTCGCGGCATGCCGCTGATTCTCAAGCATGAGCCCGATGTGGAATTCAAGGAGATTGCCGGGATATTCATTGCCGCCTTCGGCAGGCCGTCTTACGAGAGCGGATTCCAGGAAGAGCATTCCCCGGAGTCGGCAGGAGGGGTGGGAAAAGACCGGGGTAGCACGCCACAAGAAATCATCCAGAAGACGCTGGAAAAAACGCGGGGAGAAACGCTAGGAAAAACGCTAGGAAAAACGCTAGGAAAAACGCCAGGTAAGATAGCTGAACTGCTTCTGCAGGACCCCTATATGACTGTGGCTGACGTTGCATCCGCAATATCGCGGTCGGAGAGCGCCGCGCAACGGGCGATCCTCAAACTGCAAAAAGCGGGCGTGCTTCGCAGGGTTGGCTCGCGCAAGGGCGGCCACTGGGAGGTCCTGAAGTGAGCGACGCGCTGCTCGACAACGTGAGCGCCTTGGTCGGCCAGATGCAGGATTTGGCGCGGCAGGCGCATGCCGGCTATACAGCCTGCGGTAGCGCTGCGAGGAATTGGGAACCGTCCTTCGCCTAAGGGTTTCGGAGGTCAAGATGGATGTGAATAAACGCAGATTGAGAGAGAAGGGAGCATCGAAGAAGGAGGTTTCCCTGGTTCGCTCATCGGCGGCCGAGTACCTGACCTTTGTCGCCGCCGGGGGCAGTTCGGAAACCAGCGTGGAGATGCGCTACGAAGATGAAAACATCTGGCTGACGCAGAAGATGATGGCCGTCCTCTATGACGTTTCCGTTCCCGCCATTAACCAGCACTTGAGGCGAATCTTTGCAGACAACGAATTGGAGGAAAGCGCAGTTGTTAAGCAATACTTAATAACTGCCGCGGACGGCAAGAATTACAGTACGAAGCACTACAATCTTCAAGCCATCATCGCCGTAGGCTTCAAGATCGAAAACGAGCGTGCCGTGCAGTTCCGCAAATGGGCAAACCGGATTGTGAAGGACTACACCATCCAGGGCTGGACCATGGATGTGGAGCGCCTCAAACGGGGCGGCATCCTGACGGATGAGTTTTTCGAGCGCCAACTGGAGAAAATCCGGGAAATCCGGCTTTCCGAGCGCAAGTTCTATCAGAAGATCACCGATATTTACGCCACCGCACTGGACTATGATCCAACCGCCACGGCGACGAAGCGCTTTTTTGCCGCCGTGCAGAACAAGATGCACTTCGCCATCCACGGGCAGACCGCGGCCGAGGTCATCGTGGGCCGTGCCGACCACAAGAAAGAGCACATGGGGCTGACCAGTTGGGAAGGCGCACCCAGCGGCAAGATCCACCGGTATGATGTCAGCATCGCCAAGAACTATCTCTCCGAGTTCGAGTTGGGGCAGATGCAGCGGATTGTCTCGGCATATCTGGACATGGCGGAAATGCAGGCGATGCGGAAGATACCCATGACCATGGCCGACTGGGAAGAGCGTTTGAGCGGCTTCCTCCGGCTCTGGGACCGGGAGATTCTTCAGGATGCAGGCAGGGTCACGGCAGAACTTGCCAAGGCCCATGCGGAAAGCGAATTCGAGAAGTATCGTATCGTGCAGGACCGGCTTTTTGAGAGCGATTTTGACAAAGCCGTGAAGCGGCTTATGGTCACGAAGAGAGGAACCGCGAATGGACGCGAATGAACGCCAATGTGGTGCAGATACTAATCGTCTCGGAATAGTCGCTACCTTCGCTCCTCGTGGAGCGGCCGCGCTTCCGCGGCCGGACGGCGCGGGAAGCCGCGCCGCTCCGAGCGAGCGTCGGGACTATTGCGAGACTGTCAGTAATTCGCGTGAATTCGCGTCCATTCGCGGTTCAGACGGGCTTCTACTGAAGGAAGAGGTTTTTCAGGTGGTTGGGTGTGCCATGGAGGTGTTGAACGCACTGGGGCATGGGTTGCTTGAGAAGCCATACGAGAATGCGCTCGTGGTGGAGTTTGGCCTCCGGGGCATCCCATACAACCAGCAGCCCCGGTTTGATGTCATGTACAAGGGCGTATCGGTTGGTGAGTACATTCCGGACCTGATCACACACGAGCAACTCGTGGTCGACACCAAGGTCATTGATCGGATCGCCGACCACGAACTCGGCCAAATGATGAACTACCTCAAAATCACGGGCCACAAGGTCGGCGTGATACTCAATTTCAAACGGGCGAAGCTGGAGTGGAAACGCGTTGTATTGGAAAGGAACCCCTAATGAACGCCAATGCACGCGAATACCGTTTCTCTCTTATCCCATTCGCGTTCATTCGCGTCCATTCGCGGTTCAGAAAGCGCTTCGGGAGGCAACGCATAGCATGAAGATCCAATGGGAATACGATTTTGTCGAGCGGCCCTTCTGCGAGCAGCTTCGGGCGATGGGGTGGACGTGGATCGAGGGTGACGTGGATGTGCCCGAGCTGACTGAACGGGCGAGTTTTCGTGACGTGTTCCTGCGCGACCGCCTGGCGGCGGCGCTCCGACGGATCAACCTGCGGGACGGCAATCCCTGGCTGGATGACGTCCGGATCATGAAGGCGATTCGAGACCTGGAGCAGGCCGCCGGCCACCGCCTCATGGAAATCAACGAGTTCTCCACGGAGCTTCTCCTCAAGGGAACGGTGGCGGAAGGGCTTCCCGATTGGGATCAGGGCCGCCAGCAGCCCATCCGGTACATTGACTTCGACCGCATCGAGAACAACGACTTCCTGGTAATCAACCAGTTCAAGGTTGAGCTGACCAGCGGACGCGGGCATATCATCCCGGATGCCGTCCTGTTCGTGAACGGCATTCCACTGGTCGTGGCGGAATTCAAGAGCCCCGGCATCCGGAATCCGATGCACGAGGCGATCAATCAGCTTCTCAGATACTCGAATCAGCGCCGTGAGTTGTTCCCCACAGTCTATACCGACCATGAGGGCGTTGAGCGGCTGTTGGGGATGCCGTGGAGGAGTACGGCGTGCGTCTGTACCTGTTTGCCTGCATGCGGAATCATGTCCATCTGCTGTGTGAGACGCCCCAAGCGAACCTGAGCGCTTTCATGCACAAACTTCAGACGGCGTACACGGTGTATTACAACCTGCGCCATCGCCGGGCCGGACACCTCATGCAAGGCCGGTTCGGGGCGGAACCGGTGGCCGGCGACGCCTATCTCTTGAAGCTGAGCCGCTACATCCACC
>JAQBFL010000341.1:0-5448 GCA_032123415.1 bacterium
CTGTGGGCGTGCCGGCGCGCCAGACTCAGGCCACATGGGCGGGAGACGAACAGCACCCGCAATGCCCGGCCTGCGGGGCGTTCCTCACCCGGCAGGGGCAATGCGTCAGCTCCCGCTGCTCCGCTCCACGAGATTACGTCATCGGCCCCGACGACAGGCTGGACGCCGGCGGGACCAAGACCAAATACACGCGCAACGTCGCCGCCATCCGGCTGCTCAAGCAATTGGAGGCCGAGGACCGTCCCGCCACCCCCGAAGAGCAAGCCATCCTGGTCAGGTACGCCGGCTGGGGCGGGCTGCCGAAAGTGTTCGAGGGGCAGACCTATCGCACCCCTGGAAACAGCGTCTGGCCGGAAAGATACCGGGAACTCAAAGAAGAACTCCTCACCGCCGAGGAATGGAACAGCGCCAGGGCCAGCACGCCCAACGCGCATTACACCTCGCCCGAGGTCATCACAGGCGTATGGGAGGGCCTGCGGCGACTGGGCTTTGAGGGGGGGCGGGTCCTCGAACCCGCCGCCGGCGTGGGGCACTTTTTTGGACTGATGCCAAAAGACGTCGCCGCCCGCTCCACGCGGGTGGCAGTGGAACTGGATGACCTCTCGGCCCGCATCACGGCCAGGCTCTACCCGGGCGCCACGCTGTACGCCTGCGGCTTTGAAAAGACCGGGCTGCCCGACAATTTCTTCGACGTCGCCGTCTCCAACGTGCCCTTTGGCAATTATCCCGTCCACGATCCCAGCATACCGAGGGACAAACAATACCTCACCGGCTCCATCCACAATTACTTTTTCGCCAAAGCCCTGGACAAAGTGCGGCCCGGCGGCGTGGTGGCCTTTATCACCTCGCGCTACACGCTAGACGCCAGGAACCCCGCCGTGCGCGAATACCTGGCCAGCCGGGCCGACCTGTTGGGCGCGGTGCGCCTGCCCAACACCGCCTTTAAGCAGATGGCGGGTACCGAGGTGACCACGGACATCATCTTCCTGCGCAAGCGCGCCGAGGGAGACACGCCGAGCGAGGTAGCCTGGACCGACACCGTGTCCGTCACCCTGCCCAGGTCCAGGCACGGCCAGAGCGCGGGCGAGGGCGAATTTGAGGTGAACGAGTATTTCGTCACCCACCCCGACAGGATGTTGGGAGAACTCGAGGCGTCGGGGACGATGTACGGCAGGTACGAGGTGCAGTTGGCCCCCGTGGGCGACGGCAGCGGGCTGGGGGCCTCGTTGTCCGAGGCCATGTCCAGGCTGCCCCAGGGGGTTATGATCACAACTCCACAGCAGCGTTGCCCCTCCTGTGGCGGGTTCCTGGCCGCGAGCGGTCGCTGCAACAACCCTCGTTGTTCGAGCAACGTCGTGGACGCGCTCGCCCAGGACGGCGCGTTCGTCGCCGGGGCTGCCAGCCAGGTGTACCGAAGCGGAAGCGGTCCCCAGCCCGTCGAGGACCAGGCGCGGGCAGCCGGGATGCTGGCCGTGCGGGACGCCGGGCGTCGAGTCCTGCGCCTCAACGTCGAGGGCGGCGGCGACGAGGAACTGGCCGCAGCGCAAGCCGCGCTGAACGCCGCCTACGACGAGTTCGTGGCGGTGTACGGCCCGCTCACCTTGCCACAAAATCGCAAGACGCTAGAGGGCGACCCCGACCTGCCGTTCCTGCTGGCCCTGGAGAAAGACTTTGATCCCCAGGCCAGGACCGCCGTCAAGGCCCAGATTTTTCGTGAGCGCACCATCCGCCTGCAGGCCAGGCCCGACCGCGCCGAGACGGTCAAGGACGCCCTGCTGGTGTCCCTCAGCGAACAGGGCGAAATTGACTGGCGGCGCATCGAGGAATTGACGCGCCTGACGCCCAGGGAGGCCCAGCGGCAGTTGGCGGGAGAGATTTTCCGGGACCCCGAGAGCGGCTGGATGACTGCCGACGTCTACCTGTCGGGCGACGTAAAGGCCAAGCTGGCCGCCGCAGAGGCCGCCGCCGCCATCGACCCCGCCTACCAGGCCAACGTGGAGGCGCTGCGCGAGGTGCAGCCGTCAGACCTGCTCCCGTCCGAGATTCACGCCGGGCTAGGCAGCCCCTGGATTCCGCCCGACGTGGTGACGGCTTTTGGCAAACACCTGTTCAACCAGACGCTGGCGGCCCGCTACGTACCCACGCTGGCCGAGTGGACGCTGGCGTCCAGGTATGGCGGATTCAACAGACAGGGCACACTCATCACCAGGAAATGGGGCGTCCCCGGCGCGGACGGCGTGACGCTCCTGGATCAAGCCCTCAACGGCAGGTTGCCCAGGGTGACGGTCCCCGACCCATCCGGCGCCGACCGGCGGGTGGTTGACCAGGCCAAGACGCTGGCGGCCCGCGAGATGCAGGACAAGATCAAGCGGGAGTTTGCCCGCTGGGTCTGGTCGGACCCTCAGCGCGCGGAGCGGTTGGCCGGGATATACAACGACCGCTTTAATCGCACCGTGCTGCGCAAGTACGACGGCTCGCACCTGTTCTTGCCGGGCCTGGGCGCTCGTATGCCCGAATTGCGCGCCAATCAAAAGGACGCCATCTGGCGCATCGTGCAGTCCGAGGGCAACACGCTGCTGGCGCACAGGGTAGGCGCGGGCAAGACCTTTGCCATGATCGGAGCGGGGATGGAACTGCGGCGGCTGGGCCTGCGCAACAAGGTCATGCACGTCATCCCCAACCACATGCTGGAGCAGTACGGCGACGACGTGACCAGGATGTACCCGGGCGCCAAGGTGCTGCTGATCTCGTCCCGCGACCTGGGGGCCAGGCGCGCGGAGACCATGAGCCGCGTCGCCACCGAGGACTGGGACGCGGTGGTGGTGACGCACAGCGCGTTCGGCAAGCTGGGCGTCAGCGTGGACACGCACACGTCGTTCATGCAGCAGGAAATCGCCAAGCTGGACGTGGAACTGGAGGCCATCGCGCGGGAAAGAGACGACGACGACAGGGCGATGCAGCGCAGCGTCAAGGACATCGAAAAGGCCAAAAAGCGCATGCAGGTCAAGATGGAGGGATACGCGGCGGCGCACACAAAGGACCGCACCATCACTTTCGAGCAACTCGGAGTTGACCATATCTGTGTGGACGAGGCCGACAAATTCAAGAACCTCTACTTCCCCACGCAGCGCACCGACGTGGCCGGCATCGCTCAATCGCCCAGCTTGCGGGCGTTCGATATGTACATGAAGACGCAGTACCTGCAACGTCACTGCGGAACGTGCGGCAGATTCGTGCCGGCGGACGGGGTGTGCAGGAGCTGCCTGGGCCGGACCACCATCGCCAGCGGCGGCGTGACTTTTGCCACCGGGACGCCCATCAGCAACTCTGTGGTGGAGATGTACACGATGATGCGCTACCTCATGCCGCGCCGCCTGCGCGAGCTGGGGCTGGACCATTTCGACGCCTGGGCCTCGATGTTCGGCGACACTGTCACGGCGATAGAGATGAAACCCTCCGGCGAGGGCTACCGCGAAAAGACGCGCTTTGCGCGCTTTAACAACGTGCCAGAACTGCTGCGCGTGTTCGGCGAGATCGCCGACGTCAACCTGGATCCAGACAAACTGGGACTAGAACTTCCCAGGCTGGTCAGCGGCGGCGCCATTCCCGTCACCGCGCCGCCCTCGCCGGAACTGCAAGACTTTATCCAGGAGTGCGCCCGGCGGGCGGAGAACTTGAGGACCTCTTACGTGGACCCCTCGGTGGACAACATGCTCAAGATCATCGGCGAGGCCAACCTGGCCGCGCTGGACATGCGGCTGATTGACCCCGGCCTGCCGGACTATCCCGACAGCAAGGTCAACCGGGCCGTGGACAACATCCTGGACATCTACCGGCAGACCACGGGGGTCGAAATCGAGGGGCTGGCGGGGCCACAGAACATGGCCCAGGTGGTGTTCCTGGACGTTTCCACTGCCAAGGTGGGCAAGTTCAACGTCTATGACGACCTCAAGGGCAAACTCATCGCCGGCGGCATCCCGGAGAATGAGATAGCCTTTATCCACGACGCCGGGAACGACGCCGCCAAGCAGCGCCTCTTTGACCGCGTCAACGCCGGGCAGGTGCGCGTCATCGTGGGGTCCACGGAGAAAATGGGTTCGGGGACCAACGTCCAGCGCCGCCTGGCGGCCCTGCACCACCTGGACGCGCCCTGGCGACCGCGAGACGTGGAGCAGCGCGAGGGCCGCATCCTGCGACCGGGCAACATGAACGCAGAGGTCCGCATCTGCCGCTACGTCACCAAAGAGTCCTTTGACGTATACAAGTGGCAACTCTTGCAGAGCAAGGCGCGCTTTATCGCCCAGGTGATGACGGGCGACATGCAGGAACGCTCTATGGAAGACATAGACACCATCACGCTGGGCTATGCCGAGATGAAGGCCCTGGCCACCGGCAACCCCGTCATCATCGAGCAGATCAGGACCGACGGCGAGTTGAAAAAGCTGCTGACCTTGCGCCGGGCGCATTGGGACAAGGTGATCGAGATGACGCAGGAAATCGGGCGGGGCAGCCTGCGCATCGAGTACGCAGGACAAAACATCGCCAGGCTGCAAGGCGTCAAGGCCCTGGTGGCGGACGCGCCGCAAGAGTTTCAGGCCGCCTTTGGGGAACGAGCCTTTGACCGGAAATCGAGGCAGGAGGCCGGGGAGGCCTTGATGGAAACGATGGAGGCGCTGAGGGACAACTACAAAAAGTTGGACCTGGGCACGGTGCGCGGTTTCCCCGTCGTCGTCGAGGGACAGGGACGCAAGTATCCCCTGGCGCGCATCCTGCTGGCGCCGGACGAGGAAATCCTTACCGAGCTAGGTTATTCTCCCACGGGCAACGTCACCAGGCTCATGCACGCCATAGACTCGACGGAGAGCAGGATACAGTCCGAGCGAGACACGATTGCACACTGGCAAACGCGCATCGCAGAGCTAAAGGTCGAGGTCGGCAGATCTTTTGAACGCGAGGACGAAATAGCGGACTTGCAGACCAGGCTAGAGGGCCTGAACGCGCAAGTCGCGCAATTGGAAAAAGGGAGCAAGTGATGAACGACACAAACCTCGCCGAACTGGCGGACCTGGAGCAGGTCATCGAACGGCATTGGAGACAACACCGGCCCACGATGTATGCGGAACTGCAAGAACAGGGGGAGCTGGAAGCCAGCATCCGGCAGGCCGCCGACAACACCCGGGGCGCAGTCGCACAACTGATGGATGAACAGGGGCTGCCTTTTCTGTTTGCCTGGGAAGCGGTGCGAGAGGAGTGGGCCATCCTGCCGGCGGAAGAGGACGTTGACGAGGGCGACGATGCCGTCGCCCGCGATGCTATGGCTGCTGTTTTGGGAGCGGGCGACGAGGGCGGGACGTGGGATGAGGACGAGTAGAGGGAGTGGGAATCGCAGGCGACGGCGTCATCGCAGGTGACAGCGTCATCGCAGGTGACAGCGTCATCGCAGGTGAC
>JAQBFL010000342.1:0-16502 GCA_032123415.1 bacterium
GTGGAAGCGCGTACGTCTCGGTTCGTTCACGTTGATTGAGCTTCTGGTCGTTATTGCGATCATCGGCATCCTGGCCGCCTTGCTGCTGCCCGCGATCGCGCAAGCCCGCGAACGCGCGCGCCGCATTTCGTGCGCGAGCAACCTCAAGCAGATCGGCCTGGGCATCAAGATGTACGCCGGCGACAATCGCGAGCAGTTCCCGCTGTCGATCAAGAGCGTCAGCCGCTACGTGGCGCACCAGGGCAGGTTGTTTACATGCCCCAGCGACGGAGCGCGCACAGCGACCAACACGGTTGCGGACATGCTCAAGAGCAACAACAGCTACCTGTACCGCGTGTACGAGACGGATTCGAGCAGCTTGCGCCTGAGCGAGAGCACCTCGCCCAACCAATTGCTGATGTGCGACAAGAACGGCACGGGCGCCGATCCGACGTCGGACATTCAAAGCCCCGGCACCTGGGGCGGCAACCACCGCGGCGAAGGCGGAAACATTCTCTTCGTCGACGGCCACGTCGAGTGGTACAACAGCTACGAGACCGATGGAGGCTCGGGCATGCTGACCGATGACGAGTGGGATCGCATCACGGCGACCGGAATGACCGCCACGGCGTGGGCAGACGACGGCGATTGGTAAGCCGATAGGGATCATGGTTTCAGGCGAGGGCGCACTGACGTGCGCCCTCGTTGTTTTTATTCCTGCCCTGCTGCGCCCCGGAGGCGATCGCGCAGGGACGTGCGGCGTTGCCGGATTTCGTTGTTGCGGATGGCCATGGACACGGCCTTGTGCGTGCCGACGAGGCACACCAGGCGGCGCCCGCGCGTGATGGCGGTGTAGAGCAGGTTGCGCTGCAACAGCTTGAAGTGCTGCGTGGTCATGAGAATGACCACGGCGGGATACTCGCTGCCCTGCGATTTATGGATCGAACAGGCGTAGGCGTGCATGAGCTCGTCGATCTCGGCCTGGTCATAGCCGACGCGTCGGCCGTCGTAGTCCACCGTCAGCGTCAGGGCCTCCACATCCACTGCCGCGATGCGGCCGACGTCGCCGTTGAAGACGTTCTTGTCGTAGTTGTTGCGGATCTGCATGACGCGGTCGCCGGTGCGATACGTGCGGCCGAAGCGCTCCAGCGAAGGGCCTTCGGGGTTGAGCGCCTGCTGCAGCACGGTGTTGAGGTTCTCGGCGCCGAGCTGGTTGCGGCGCATCGGCGTCAGGACCTGGATGTCCGTCATGGGGTTGAAGCCGAAGCGCTTGGGGATGCGGTTGGTGACGAGATGCAACATGCGGGCAATGACCAGGTCGGGCTCTTCGGTGTGAATGAAGTAGAAGTCCGACAGCTGGTCGTCCTCGGGAAGCTCCAGCGGCTCGCCGCGGTTGACGCGGTGGGCGTTGCGGACGATCCAGCCCCCCGACTGCTGGCGGAAGATGAAGTCCAGCGCCGTGCAGGGAACGACCCCGGAGTGAATCAGGTCGCGCAGGACGTTGCCGGGGCCCACGCTGGGGAGCTGGTCGACATCGCCGACGAACACGACGCAGGCCGCGACGGGCACGGCCTGCAGGAACGCCGCCATGAGGTGGATGTCGATCATCGACGCTTCGTCGACGATGAAGACGTCGCCCGGCAGGGGATTGCCGGCGTGGTGGTTGAAGGCGCGCGTCTGCGGCTGGTACTTTAAGAGCCGGTGCAGCGTCGCGGCCGGGTGGCCGGTGGCCTCTTCCATGCGCTTGGCGGCGCGGCCCGTGGGGGCGGCCAGCATGACCTGAAGCTCGCGTTGGGCGAACACCTCGACCAGCGCGCGGATGATGGTGGTCTTGCCCACGCCCGGTCCGCCGGTGATGACGCTCAGCTTGGAGCCCATGGCCATGGCCAGCGCATCCGCCTGGCGGGGGGCGAGCGAGATGCCGACGCGCTGTTCGGCCCACGGGACGGCCTTCTCGACCACGATGGGCCGGAACGAAGCCGGCGTGGCCTGGATGGTCTTGACCCGCTCCGAGACCAGCAGCTCGGCGTTGTAGAGCGAGGCGGGAAAGATGCGGTCGCCGTCGCGCACGAGCCGGCCCGCCGCGACTTCCGTCTTGAGCGCTTCGCCCAGGATCTCGACCGAGATGCTCAGCAGCGCCTCGCTGGCCAGCATGAGCTCGGCCTCCGGGCAGTAGCAGTGCCCCTCCTCGGTCATCGTCTGCAGCACATAGAGCAGGCCGGCCTGCGCCCGGACGAGAGCGTCCGGCGCGATGCCCAGGCTCATGGCCACGCGGTCGGCCGTCTTGAACCCGACGCCCCATACGTCGCGGCAAAGCCGGTAGGGATTCTCGCGGATCAGGGCCACGGCCTGCGATCCGTAGGTGCGGAAGATGCGGGCGGACTGGGCCGTGCCGATCCCGTGGCCCTGGAGGAAGATCATGATGTCCCGGACGCCGCGGTGCTCGGACCACGAATCCTTGATCTGCTTGCGCCGGGTTGGGCCGATGCCTTCCACCTCCTCCAGGCGCTTGGACTCCTTCTCGATGATCTCCAGCGTCTGTTCGCCGAAGTGGCGCACCAGGCGTTCGGCCGTGATCTTCCCGATGCCGTGAATCATGCCGCTGGCCAGGTAGCGCTCGATGCCCCTGGTCGAGGTGGGCGCGACGCACACGATCTCGTCGGCCTGGAACTGCAGGCCGTGCCGCTCGTGGCGCGTCCAGCGGCCGCGTGCACGGATGGTTTCGCCGACCCAGACGGTCGAGCACACCCCCACCACCACGGCGGGTTCGCTCCGGCCCGGGATGGGGACGCGCATAACCGTGTACCCGCTCTCCTCCGACCGGTAGACGACGCTCTCGACCGAGCCGGCGAGCTCCTCCGTCTCGCCCTGCAGAACCTGCGGACGCGAGCGACCCCGGCGCGTCTGCCCCCGTTCCATCATGCCGGACGCTCCGCGAGGTCGGACAGAAACAGCGTGGCGTAGAGGAAGCCCTCGCGAAACTGCGCGATCGCAAACGATTCGTTCGGCGCGTGGATGCGGTCTTCCTCCCGCCCGAAGCCGACGAGCAGCGGCGGCGCTCCGGAGGCGGCGGCGAGCGCGGCGACGATGGGGATCGAAGCGCCTTCCCAGAGAAACGCCGTCTTGTCGTCGCCGATGGCGTCGAGCACCGCGCTGGCCCTCCTCACGACCTCGGACTCGGGATCGATGCGCAGTCCCGGCCCGCCCGCGGACCGATCGGTGACGTGCATCGTCAGGCCCGGCGGCACGCGCGCGCGCAGGTGCCCCTCCAACCGGTCCAAAACCCGCGCGGGATCCTGACCGGGGACGAGGCGCGCGCTGAGTTTCACGTCCGCGCTGGCGGGGATGATGGTCTTGGTCCCGGGCCCGCCGTAGCCGGAATGCAGGCCGTTGAGATCGAGCGCGGGGCGGAAACCGCGCCGCTCCGCGACGTCGAGGCCGCGTTCGCCGCCGTCGGGCGTTGTGCCGACGAGGCGGCGGTATTGGGCCGCGTCGAACGTCGCGGCGCGCGCCAGTTCGAGTTCGCAGGCGGTGGGCGGCACGATGCCGTCATGGAACCCCTCCACCGCCACGGCGCCATCCGGGCCATGGAGGGATGCAACCAGCGCGGCCGCGGCGTTGGCCGGGTTGGGCGCCACGCCGCCATGCACGCCGGAGTGCAGATCGTGGTCCGCCCCCTGAAGCGTGAAGGACAGGAACGCGATGCCGCGCAAGCCGAGGGTGATGGTCGGCGCGCCGGAAGCCACGGCCCCGGTATCGCAGACCATCAGCACGTCCGCGCCGACGCGGTCCCCGCACTCGTGCAGCCACGCCGAGATTCCGCGGCTGCCGCACTCTTCCTCGCCCTCGATGAGAACCTTCAGGTTGGGTAGGGGCTTTCCGGCGTCGACCAGCGCCTCGACGGCTTTCAGGAAGAAGAACACCTGTCCCTTGTTGTCCTGAGCGCCGCGGGCGTAGAGCCTGCCGTCGCGCAAGTCGGGCTCGAAGGGGGGCGTGGTCCAGGCGTCGACGGGGTCGACGGGCTGCACATCGTAGTGGCCATAGAAAAGCACGGTCGGCAGCGCGCGGTCGGTCATCCGTTCGGCATAGACCAGAGGCTGGCCGGGCGTCTCGATCAACCCCGCGTCGAACCCCATGCGCGCCAGCCGCGCGACCTGCCAGTCGGCGCAGGCGCGGCAATCGGCCGCATGGGCCGGGTCGGCGCCCAGCGAGGGGAAACGCAGGAACTGCTTCCATTCGTCGATGAGAACCGGCAGCCGCCGTTCGAATTCACCGTTCCCGGCAGCCGCCGCTCGCGCGTGTCGATCTGTTTTCTGCATGACGGAACAATCCGTCATGCGGCGGAAGAACTCAACCCCAAAACGGCAGGCATCACCATAGGGGCCTTGTCATGAAAGGGCGAACAAGGCCGTTTCAAGCGGCGGAGGGACGACTTCCCTGCCTGCGCCGCGTGCCTTGGCGCGGCGGGCAGGCACGCCGTCCGCTCTCGGGCCGGAGGCCAAAAGGGCCCCAAGGAGCTGCCGATCGCGGCTTGCGTCCAGGGCCAGTGCGCGCTAAGGTGCTGTCTCGTTCCGAAATGCGTCGGGACCGCGCGCCGTTTTGCCGGAGAGAACCTGATGACGACCGAGAAACGAGACAGCAGCGATATCGATGTGGCCTACGTAGCCCACCTCGCGCGGCTGCACCTGACCGCGGACGAGCGGGAGTGTTTTCAGGCGCAGCTCGAGCAGATTGTGCACTACGTGCGCAAGATCGGCGAAGCCGACCTGCGGGGCGTCGAGCCGACGGCTCACGTCGTACCCATCCGGAATATTTTCCGGGAGGATGAGTCGCGGGAGGGGTTGGACCGGGACGAGGTGCTGGCCAACGCGCCGTCGGTCATTCTGGAGCAGTTTCAGGTGCCGCGGATCGTGGAGTAGGGAAGGGGAGCGCCGAACGGCGGGAGCAGCGATGGACGTCAAGTCACTCACGTTAACTGGTGCCGGCGAGCTTCTCGCGCGCGGCGACTGCACGTCGGTGGAGCTTGTGACGGCCGTGGCGGACGCCATCCGCCGGACGGATGCGGCCATCGGGGCGTACCTCACGGTGGATGAGGAGTCGGCGCTGAGTCAGGCGCGCGCCGCGGATGAGGCGCGCGCGGCCGGGCGCATGGGGCGGTTGCTGGGGCTGCCCGTGGCCGTCAAGGACGTTCTCAATGTGCGGGGGCAGCCCTGCACATGCGCTTCGCGCATCCTGCAGGGGTATCTATCGCCCTACGACGCCACGGCCGTGGCGCGGTTGCGCGCGGAAGGCGCGGTGATGCTGGGGCGCACGAACATGGACGAGTTCGCCATGGGGTCGAGCACGGAGAATTCCGCCTTTCACCCGACGCGCAATCCGCACGCCGCGGACCATGTGGCCGGCGGTTCGAGCGGCGGTTCGGCGGCGGCCGTAGCGGCCGGGGAGGCGCTGGCGGCCATCGGCACGGATACGGGCGGCTCCATCCGCCAGCCGGCATCTTTCTGCGGGTGCGTGGGGCTGAAGCCTTCCTACGGCCGTGTGTCGCGCTATGGACTGACCGCCTTCGCCTCGTCCCTGGACCAGATCGGTCCGATGACGCGCAGCGTGCGGGATGCCGCGTTGCTGCTGGAAGTCATGGCGGGCCGCGATCCGATGGACTCCACGGCGGTGGACGCCGCCGTGCCGCCCTACGCCGCGCGTCTGCGCGAGGATCTGCGCGGCGTGCGGCTCGGGCGCCCGCGCGAGTACTTTGTGGACGGCATGAGCGCGGAGGTGGCCGCGGCGGTCGACGCCGCAACCCGGCGCTGTCGCGACCTGGGCGCCGAGATCGTTGAGGTCAGCCTGCCCCACACTGAGTATGCGGTCGCCGCGTACTACATCATCGCCACCGCGGAGGCCTCCGCCAACCTGGCCCGGTTCGACGGCGTGCGCTACGGGTTTCGCGCGGCCGGCGCCACGGACCCGATCGACATGTACGGCAAGACCCGCGCGCAGGGCTTCGGCGCCGAGGTCAAGCGGCGCATCATCCTCGGCACCTATGTGCTGAGCAGCGGATACTACGACGCCTACTATCTCTCGGCCCAGAAGATGCGCACGCTGATCCGCCGCGATTTCGACGCCGCCTTCGAGCGTTGCGACGCGTTGTTGACGCCGGTCACGCCGACCACGGCCTTCCGCCTGGGTGAGAAGACCTCCGATCCGCTTGCGATGTACCTTGGGGACATCTTCACGGTGACGGCCAACCTCGCCGGGATTTGCGGGTTGTCGGTCCCCTGCGGGGCGGACGCGGGCGGGCTGCCCATCGGCTTGCAGATCCTGGGGCCTGCGTTCGGAGAAGAGGTCGTCTTGAGTGTCGGCCACGCATTCGAACGGAGCCGCGCATGAGCAAGCTCGCTTCCACGATCGGACTCGAAGTGCACGTGCAGTTGAAGACGCGCTCGAAGATGTTCTGCGCGTGCGCGACGGCGTTCGGGGCGCCGCCCAACACGCAGGTCTGTCCGGTGTGCCTGGGGTACCCCGGCGCGATGCCCGTCATGAACGGCGAGGCCGTGCGGCTGACCGTTCTGACCGGCCTGATGCTGGGCTGCACGATTCCCCCCCGCGCCAAGTTCGACCGCAAGAGCTACTTCTACCCCGACATGCCCAAGAATTACCAGATCTCGCAGTACGACATGCCGCTGTGTCTGGGCGGCGGCGTCGAGATCGAAGCCGGCGGCCGCACGCGCACGGTGCGGCTGACGCGCATCCATCTCGAGGAAGACGTGGCGAAGAACATGCACTTCGAGACCACGAGCGGCGTGGATTTCAACCGCGCGGGCGTGCCGCTCATGGAGATCGTGACCGAGCCCGACCTGCACTCGCCCGAGGAGGCGATGGCCTTCCTGCTGGCCCTCAAGCAGATGCTGCTGTACGTGGGCGTGAGCGACTGCAATCTCGAACAGGGCAACGTGCGCTGCGACGTCAATGCGAGCGTCGCCGCGCCCGGCGACCCGCTCGGCGTGAAGACCGAGATCAAGAACATGAACACGTTCAAGGGCGTGTTTCATGCGCTGGGCTACGAGATCGGGCGGCAGATCGCCGTGCTGGAGGCCGGAGGCCGGATTGTGCAGGAGACGCGCCGGTGGGACGTGGATGCCGGCGTGACGGCCTCCATGCGCACCAAGGAGAACGAGCACGACTACCGCTACTTTCCCGAGCCCGACCTGGCCCCGGTGGAATTGGACGCGGCGCTCGTGGAGGGCTGGCGGCGCGGTTTGCCCGAGGCGCCGCGGGAGCGGCGGCAGCGCATGGTGCGCGCGTACGGCATCCCCGATTACGATGCCGGCGTCCTGGCCGCGGATCGCCCCGTGGCGGATTTCTTCGAGGCGGCGGCGCGCGGATCGAAGAACCCCAAGGCCGTCTCGAATTGGATCATGACCGAGATGCTAAGGCTGCTTTCCGAGCGCGAGACGGACATCCGGAACGTGCCGGTCGCGCCGCGCGCGCTGGCGCGGTTGGTGGAGATGGTCGATGCAGGGACGCTCAACTCGAACAAGGCCAAGGAAGTCTTCGCCGTGCTCTTCGAGCAGGGCGGCGATCCGGACCGGATCGTCGGCGAGCGCGGCCTGGCGCAGGTCAGCGACGAGGCTGCGATCGAGGGCATGGTGGACAAGGTCGTGCGCGAGAACGAGAAGTCCGCGGCGGACTACCGCAACGGCAAGCAGGCGGCGCTGCAGTTCCTGGTCGGGCAGGTCATGCGCCTGAGCCGCGGCAAGGCCAATCCGTCCATGGCGGCCGAGTTGCTGCGCAAGCGGCTGGGATGAAACCGCCGATGGTCGGGCAGCCGTCATGGGGCGGGGGTCCCGGAATTGCGAGAGTTGGACCGTGAGCCTGTGGAAGCGCAGGAACGGTTGATGTGCGGGGATTTCCCCATCATTCCACCATTCCAGCAATCCATCTCCCGCGATTTTGGGGTGTGATTTTCGGGTGTTGCGCGGTTCCCGGGTTTCTGTCATACTTTTTCCTCCATGGCGCGATTCGGACCGAGTGTGGCGGCGCCTTGAACGTCTTGACAAGCAACGAGGGCGACCGTCTTGACATCGAACGACGACTACGTACTCGACATACTCCGAGAGCACGGCGCGATTGAGTCCGAGCAGATCGAGCGGACCCGCAAGACCATGGTCCATGACGGCCGCACGGTCCTCGACCACATGCTGCAGGAGAAGGTCATTGCGGAGCAGGACGTGCTCGGCGTGCTGGCCGCGCAGTTCGGCATGGAGATGATCAGCCTGCAGGGCGTCGACATCGCCCCGGAACTGCGCGACGTGGTGCCGGTCGACGTCGCGCGGCGCTACCGTGTGATTCCCGTCTACAAGAAAGACGACACGCTGACCGTGGCGCTCTGCGACCCCCTGGATTTCGACACGCTCGACAGTCTGCGCTATCTCCTGAAGTGCAACGTCGAGGGCGTCATCGTGCGCCGCGACGAACTGCAGGTGACGCTGGACCGTTACTACGCCGTGGAGTCCACGGTCGAGGACATGCTCGGCCAGATCTCCGACGACGCGGTGGACGTCGATCTGGCGGGCGGGCAGCATATTATCCAGGACGCGGCCGATGTCTCCGCGGCCGATGCGCCGATCATCAAGATGGTCAGCGTCATCATCCTGCAAGCCTACAGCCACCGTGCGTCGGACATTCACATCGAGCCCATGGAAAAGCGCCTGCGCGTGCGCTACCGCATCGACGGCGTGCTGCACGAGGTCGACAGCCCGCCCAAGCGCTTGCAGTCCGCCGTGATCAGCCGCTTGAAGATCATGTCGGGAATGAAGATTTCCGAGAAACGCGTCCCGCAGGACGGCCGCATCCAGGTGCATATCCACGGGCGCGAGCTGGACTTGCGCGTGTCGACTGTGCCGGCGAGCCACGGCGAAAGCGTGGTGATGCGTATTCTCGACAAGCAGAACCTCGCGCTGGGTCTGCCGAAGCTGGGCTTCTTCGCGGATGACCAGCAGGTGTTCGAGCGGCTGATCGGTCTGTCGGACGGCATTCTGCTGGTGACGGGACCGACGGGTTCCGGCAAGACCACCACGCTGTACGCCTGCCTGTCCTACATCAACCGCCCGGACCGCAAGATCATCACGGTCGAGGATCCGGTGGAATACCAGATGTCCGGCATCAACCAGGTCATGGTGCGGACCGACGTGGGGTTGACGTTCGCCGGCGCGCTGCGCGCGATTCTGCGCCAGGCGCCCAACGTGGTGATGATCGGCGAGATCCGCGACCGCGAGACGGCGAACATCGCGACCGAGGCGTCGCTGACGGGGCACCTGGTGTTCAGCACGCTGCACACCAACGACGCGCCCAGCGCCGTCACGCGTCTGCTGGATATCGGGGTCAAGCCGTTCCTTGTGGCCTCGTCGCTTCGCGCGGCCATGGCCCAGCGCCTGATCCGCACGATCTGCGAGGGCTGCAAGGAGGAACGGCAGCCCACGGAGGAGGAGCTGCGGATGCTCGGGCCGGTGGCCGAGCAGATGTCCGGGGCCGTGTTGTACGGCGGGCGCGGCTGCGGCAAGTGTTCGCTGACGGGGTTCTCCGGGCGGCGCGGCCTTTTCGAGATGTTCACGCTGACCGACGAGATTCGGCACATGGTTTTCGAAAAGGCTTCGTCCAGCCGCATCCGGGCGGCCGCGCGGGAAGCCGGCATGCGTACGTTGCGGGAGGACGGCCTGCGCAAAGTGGCCGCCGGGTGGACGACCCTCTCGGAGATTCTGCGCGTAACGATGGGAGACGTGGACTGATGAGCCTGACATCCTCGACCGACGTTGAAATGAACGAACTTCTCGAGTTGGCCTTTGATGAGGGCGCCTCGGACATACACCTCTCGGTGCACTTGCCGCCCGTGCTGCGCATCCACGGGTCGCTCAACCCGCTCGACACGCCGCCGTTGACGCCCGAGGATACCGAGAGGCTGATGAAGAGCATCAGCTCGCCCGACCACCAGCAGAAGCTGCGCGAGCAGGGCGGCACCGACTTCGGTTTCGGCTTCGGCAACAAGGCGCGCTTCCGCGTCAGCATTTTCAAGACCAAGGGCAATGTGGGGATCGTGCTGCGGCAGATTCCGTCCGCGCTGTTGACGCTGGAGGATATCGGCCTGCCGCCCCAGGTCAAGGAGCTGTTGTTCCGCCCGCGCGGGCTGATCCTCGTCACGGGGCCCACGGGCTCGGGCAAGACCACGACGCTGGCCAGCATGATCGACGTGATCAACATGGAACGGGACTGCCATGTCATCACGGTCGAGGATCCGATCGAGTACTACCACAGCCACAAGAAGTCTGTCATCACGCAGCGTGAGATCGGCGTGGACGTGCCGTCTTTCAAGGAGGCGCTCAAGCGCGCGTTGCGCCAGGACCCCGACGTTATTCTCGTGGGTGAAATGCGCGACCTCGAGACGATGGAAGCGGCCATCACCGCGGCCGAGACCGGGCACCTGGTCTTAGCGACCCTGCACACGACGGGCGCGGCCCGCACGGTGGACCGCATCGTGGATGCCTTTCCCACGAACCAGCAGGACCAGATTCGCACCCAGCTTTCGGTCGGCATCGTGGCGGTGGTCTCGCAGTTGCTGCTCGTGCGCGCCGACCGGCCGGGACGCACCGCCGCCTTCGAGGTGATGATCTCGACGCCGTCGATCCAGGCGCTGATCCGCGACAACAAGACCTATCGCATCACCTCGGACATTCAGACCGGCGCGAAGTACGGCATGACGACGCTGGACTCGCACCTCATGGCGCTCTACCAGGCCGGGCGGATCGGGTACGAAGACCTCATCACGAAGTCGCAGGATCCAGAGACGATCGTCCAGAAGTTGAAGGAAATGGGCGGAGCGAAGAAGACATAGGGGCCCGTCATGGTCGAAATGCAATTCATGGACCCGCTGCTGCAACTGGTCGTCGACCAGGGGTTTCTGACCCACGCGCAGGCGCAGGAGGTCAACGACGAGCACGAAGAGTCGCGCAAGCCGACGCGCGCGATCCTCCTCGACGGGCAGTACATCGTGGAAGAGCAGTTGCTCGAGACCATCGCGGACTATTTCGGGTCGCGGGTCATCAACCTGCCGGCCACCGACATCGCGCCCGATGTGCTGCACAGCGTGCCGGCCGGCGTGGCGCGCATGTACAACGTCGTGCCCGTCTCGGTGGAAATGAATTCAGTGCAGCTCGCAACCTCCGAGCTGATCAGCCCGCAGATCAGCGACGAGCTCTCGTTCGTGCTGACGCGCGACGTCTCGTTCGTTCTCGCCCGCGAGGAGGACGTCAAGACCTGCATCAATCAGTTCTATGGCGACGAAAGCGCGTCGGTCACCGACATGCTGCAGGCGCTCGGCAGCGACTTCGAGGAAGTGGGCGACGGGCTGGCGCTGACCGAGGGGACGGACGAGAAGGGCATCGAGGAAGCGGCAGGCTCGACGCCGGTCATCCGCTTCGTGAACCTCGTGCTGTACTCGGCGGTGAACGCCCGCGCCTCGGACATCCACTTCGAGCCCTTCGAAAAGGAGTTCAAGATCCGCTACCGCGTGGACGGCGCGCTCTACGAAATGCAGCCGCCGCCGCGGCGGCTGGCGCTGCCGATCATCTCCCGCGTCAAGGTCATGTCGGGCCTTAACATCGCCGAGCGGCGCCTGCCGCAGGACGGCCGCATCCAGGTGGGCATCGGCGGCCGCCAGATCGACCTGCGCGTGTCGACTCTGCCGACCCAGTTCGGCGAAAGCGTCGTGCTGCGCGTGCTCGACCGCAGCGTCGTGTCCCTCGAGATCGAGAACCTGGGCATGCCGCGCGACGTGTATGACACCTTCACGCGGGACATCACCAAGCCGCACGGCATCGTGATCGTCACGGGGCCGACGGGTTCCGGCAAGACGACCACGCTGTATTCCGGCCTGCGGCGCATCAACACCCTCGAGATCAAGATTCTCACGGCGGAGGAACCCGTCGAGTACGACATCGATGGCCTCATCCAAGTGCCCGTGAGCGAGATCGCGGGCAATACGTTCGCGCGCGTGCTGCGCGCGTTTCTGCGCCAGGATCCCGACGTGATCATGATCGGCGAGATCCGCGACCTCGAAACCGCGCAGATCGCCGTCCAGTCGTCGCTGACGGACCACCTCGTGTTCAGCACGCTGCACACCAACGACGCGGCAGGCGCGGTGACGCGTTTGATCGACATGGACGTCGAGCCGTTCCTGATCTCCTCGACGCTCGAGGCCGTGCTCGGGCAGCGCCTCGTGCGCACGATCTGCGAGAAGTGCAAGAAGGGCTACAAGCCGGATGACGACATTCTGGAGCGTCTGGGTCTGTCCGAAACCGACTTAGGAAAACGCGAGTTCTTCCATGGGGCGGGGTGCAAGTTCTGCAACGAGATCGGCTACCATGGCCGCAAGGGCATCTATGAATACCTGAGCGTCAACGACGCGGTTCGGGACCTGATCAACCTGCGCAGCCCCACGCTGGTTATCCGCGACAAGGCGATCGAACACGGCATGCGGACCCTGCGTGATGACGGCATCAAGAACATCCTCGATGGCTACACGACCGTCGAGGAGGTGCTGCGCTACACCTGAGGACGGAAGCATGGAGAAACTGGCCATTGTGGGCAGCGGGCCGGCCGGACTGACCTCGGCTCTGTATGCGGCGCGCGCCGGCCTGGCGCCGCTGGTTTTCGAGGGGCTCGAGCCGGGCGGGCAGTTGACGACCACCACGGAGGTGGAGAACTACCCCGGGTTCCCCGACGGGATCGACGGCACGGAGCTGGTCGGTCTGATGCGCCGCCAGGCCGAGCGCTTCGGCGCGCGTTGCGTGGCCGACGAGATCGTGGGGTGCGACTTCACGGGGCGGCCGCTCAAGCTGAAGCGTTCCGGCGGGGAGCAAGTCGAGGCGGCCTGCGTGATCGTGGCCACGGGGGCCAGCGCCCGCTACCTGGGGATCGAGTCGGAACGCCGCTTCATGGGCAAGGGCGTGACGGCCTGCGCGACGTGCGATGGAGCCTTCTACCGCAATCAGGACGTGGCCGTCGTGGGGGGCGGGGATACGGCCATGGAGGAAGCGTTGTTTCTTACCCGCATGTGTTCGAGCGTGACCGTCGTTCACCGGCGGGACGAATTGCGCGCTTCGCGCATCATGGCGCGACGCGCCATGGAGCACCCGAAGATCAAGTTCGCCTGGAATTCCCTCGTCGAGGAAGTGCTGGGCGACGACCGCAAGGGCGTCACGGGGCTGAAGTTGCGCGATGTGCGGACCGACAAGCTGTCCGAGCTCGCCGTCACCGGCGTCTTCATGGCGATCGGCCATAAGCCCAACACGGACGCCTTCCGCGGACAGTTGGACACGGACGATGTCGGGTACCTGGTGGTTGATGGTGTGCGCACGAAGGTTGCGGGGGTGTTCGCGGCCGGCGACGTGTACGATCACGTTTACCGGCAGGCCGTGACCGCGGCTGGGTCCGGCTGCATGGCGGCGATCGAGGCCGAGCGATACCTGCAAGGTCTCAACGTGTGAGCGGTCAAACCATGGCCCCGAAACGCCCGCGCTCGCAGTGGAGCGCCGAGTGGCGGACCTACCGGCGGCTGATCGCGTGGGTAGCCCCCTACAAGTGGCGCCTCGCGGTGGGCGTGCTCAGCGGCATGTTGTTCGCCCTGGCCAACCTCGGATTCGTCTGGGTCGTCAAGGGCGGGGTGCGCGAGGTGTTCCACCCCGGCGACGAATCCGGGCCGTTCCTCCTCCTGGTGGCCCTCCTCTTCCCGCTGGTGGCGATCCTGCGCGGCGCGGCGGACTTCCTGGCCACGTACCTCATCAACTGGGTGGGACACCGCGTCGTCTCGGACCTGCGCGACGCCCTGTTCGACCATCTCCACGGCCTGTCGGTCGACTATTTCTCCAACAGCCGCACGGGCGAGATCATTTCGCGCACGACCAACGACACGATGGCCATCGAGCGCGCCGTGGCGGCCGTGCTCGCGGATCTCGCCAAGCAGCCGCTGACGCTGGTGGCCATGGTCGTCTCCGTGTTTGCCGTGGATGCGCAACTGGCCGCGGTGAGCGTCGTGCTCTTCCCGCTGTGCGTGGTTCCCATCGCGGTGTTCGGGCGCCGCGTGCGGCGCTACTCCAGGCAGGCGCAGGAGCGTATCGCCGACGTCGTGTCGATCCTGCAGGAGACCGTGGCCGGGGTGCGTATCGTGAAGGCCTTCGGCATGGAGGCTTACGAGAGCGCGCGGTTCCGGGAGCAGACGCGCGCGTTCTTCGGGCGCATCATGCGCGTGGCCCGCGCCAACGCGTTGCTGGAACCGATCGTGGTGACGATCGCCGCGGTGGGCGTTTCGCTGCTGCTGGGCTATGTGCGGGCCGTGCGCATGCCGATCGACCAGTTCTTCGCCTTCATTACGGCGTACTTCATGATGTACGAGCCGGTCAAGAAACTCAGCAAGATTCACGTGCACATTCAGCAGAGCTCGGCCTCGGCGGACCGGATCTTCGAGATCCTGGACACCCCGGGCACGGTGAAGGACGCGCCGGACGCCCGACTGCTTGAGCCCCCTGTGACGGGCATCGAGTTCGAGCGGGTGCGGTTCGGCTACGAGGACGCGGTCGTGATCGACGAGGTGAACCTGCGCGTCGCGCCCGGCGAGAAGGTCGCCCTGGTGGGCGGGTCCGGCGCCGGCAAGACCACGCTGGTCAACCTGCTGCCGCGCTTCTACGACGTGACGGGCGGCTGCATCCGGATCAACGGCGTCGACGTGCGCCAGTGGACGCAGGCCTCGCTGCGGCGGCAGATCGGCCTTGTGACGCAGGACACGTTCCTGTTCAACGACACGGTTGCCAACAACATCGCGTACGGTTCGACCGGTTGCGCCCGCGCGAAGATCGAGGAAGCCGCGCGGCGCGCTCACGCGCACGACTTCATCCTGCGCATGCCGGCGGGCTACGACACCGTGATCGGCGAGCGGGGCGTGCGGCTTTCGGGCGGCGAGCGGCAACGGTTGTCCATCGCGCGCGCGATCCTGCGCGACCCGCCGATCCTGATCCTCGACGAAGCTACAAGCGCGCTGGACTCGGAGTCGGAGCGCATGGTGCAGCAGGCCCTCGACGAGCTGATCGCGGGGCGGACGGTGTTTGCCATCGCGCACAGGCTTTCAACGATCGCCAACTGCAATCGCATCGTCGTGTTGGACCGCGGGCGGGTGATCGAGGAGGGCACGCATGCCGAATTGATCGCGCGCGCGGGCGCCTACAAGCGGCTGTACGACATGCAATTCGAGGCCCGTGCGTGAAGACCGCGGAGTTCGATTATCCGCTGCCGCCGGAGCTGATCGCGCAGCAGCCCCCGGAGGACCGGGCCGCGGCGCGGATGCTGGTTGTCGACCGGTGGTCGGGTTCCCTGACGCACGCGCGTGTGCGCGACCTGCCGGAATGGCTGCGCGCGGGTGATCTGCTGGTCGTCAACGAAACGCGTGTGATTCCCGCGCGGCTGTTTGGGACGCGAGCCGACACGGGCGGGCGGGTGGAGTTGCTTCTGATCGAAGCGCAGGATGAGGGGCGGGTGCGCTGGACCGCGCTGTTTCGGGCGGCGGGGCGCGCCCGGCCGGGGATGGTGCTGGAGTTTGCGGGGGGGCTGTTGCGGGCGGTCGTCGAGGAGGTGAGGGGCGAAGGGCGTATCGTGGCGGCGTTGAGCAGCGCGGAGCCGCTGGCGGACCTGCTGTCGGCTCATGGCGTCGCGCCGCTGCCGCCCTACATTCGCCGGCAGACCGGTCGGTCGCCGGAGAGCGTTGTGGACCTCGGCCGCTACCAGACCGTCTATGCGCGGCATGACGGGGCGATTGCCGCCCCGACGGCCGGTCTGCATTTCACGCCCGAGCTGCTGGCCGAGTGCGAGCGGCGCGGGGTGGGGCGGACGGCGGTGACGCTGCACGTGGGGTTAGGCACGTTCAAGCCCGTCAAGGTCGAGGCGGTTGAGGACCACCGGATGGAATCCGAGCGCTACGAGGTGTCGGAGGAGTCGGCGCGGCGGATCGCGGCGGTAGACCGGGCGCGGCATCGGGTGGTGGCGGTGGGGAGCACGACGGTGCGCACGCTGGAGAGCGTGGCGGCGGAGCATGGCGCGGTGGTGGGGTGCCGCGGGAGGACGGAACTGTTTATCCGGCCGCCGTACGCGTTTCACGTGGTAGACGCCATGCTGACGAATTTCCATCTGCCGCGGTCGACGCTGATCATGATGGTGTGCGCCCTGGCGGGGCATGAGCTGGTCATGCGGGCCTATGCTGAAGCCGTGCGGGAGAAGTACCGCTTCTACAGCTACGGCGACTGCATGCTCATTGTCTGACCGATTTTGCTTTTCCGCCTGTGCGCCATCGTGTATTGTATCCCCTCTTCCTGCCGTCCCGGGTTCCCCGGGGCCGGCCTGACGGGGCGTAGCGCAGACTGGTAGCGCGCTTGGTTCGGGACCAAGAGGTCAAGGGTTCAAATCCCTTCGCCCCGACCACTTTTTCTTGG
>JAQBFL010000343.1:0-3982 GCA_032123415.1 bacterium
ATCAGGCGGTAGGTGCCGCCGTAGATGTCGTGGCCCGCCACCACGTGGTCGCCGGGCCGCAGCAGATGCATGGCCGCCGTGACCGCGGCCATGCCCGTGGCCGTGCAGACCGCGCCCGCCCCGCCTTCCAGGCCGGCGATGCAGGTCTCCAGCGCGTGCCGCGTCGGATTGCCGCTGCGCGTGTAGTCGAAGCCGCGGTGCTCCCCGATGCGGTCGAACGCGAACGTCGAACTCGCGTACAGCGGTGGCATGACGGAGTTGAACGCCGTGTCCGCGATCTTCCCGCCATGGATGGTTTGCGTTTCGATATGGACGCTAGATTTCATAGTCCAGGATCACCTTCTTCTTCCGCAACAGCGAACAGACCGCGCCGATGCCGGTCGCCAGGTCCTCGCACGATTCGATCCGCAGGTTCGGCGTGAACGCGTCGAAGACATTCTGCCCGATGTGGATCGTCATGATCTCGTTGGGGCTGTTCAGCAGCTCGAGCGTCTTGAGGTCGTAGTCGTCCACGTTCGCCACCGACGTGATGAAGATCTGGCCGGAATCCGTGAGGATGCGCGCCAGCTCGCCCAGGCGCCGGATGTGATCGTCGCGCAGGTCGTTCGCGGCGCGCAAGTCCGCGTCCAGCCCGCGCGTCACGTTCTCCATGCCCAGGTAATAGGCCTTGTAGTTCATGGCGAACAGCGTGCGCTCCAGGGCGCGGGCAAAGGTCTCGCCGACCGCCTCGTCGGCGCACGTGAAGACCACAAACTTGGCGCCATGGCCATAGGCGGACGCCCGGTCGCCCCGCGCGATGGCGCTGCTCTTCCAGGCAATCTCACGCGCGCGGATGTGCTGCTGCAGCGTGGACTCCGCCGCGTCGGCCGGCGCCAGGATGATGCCCGCCCCGGCGATCTCGTTGTTGTCCACGATGACCAGCCGCCCCGTCTGCTCGATGTCGGCAACGACGTCGAACGCCGCGGGCTTGGGCGTCTCGAGCACCACCTCGGCCACATCGTGCCGGTCGATCTGCTGTTTGTTGGCCACCGTGGTCAGCTCCGTGGCGTCGAGCACCGTGAGCACCTCGACCAGCTTGACGGGGCAACGCAGCGCGCCGAGCTTGAGCTTGTACGCCTTGTCGCGCACCATCGGCGCGCGCCCCATCCAGAACAGGTTGACGCGGAAACGCGTGGACACCCGCGGCGGCGGCTCGCCGGCCTTCACCATCCACTCGCCCGGCTTGACGTAGATCTGCGTCTCCAGTGTGAACCCGGGCGCTTCCCCGGCCGAAGCCGTCCGCTTGACGGGGCCGTTGAAGTACTCGATGGACTTGACCCGCGAGGTCTTGCCCGAGGGCAGGAACACAACGCCGTCGCCGACCGCGATCGTCCCGGTTTCGATCGTGCCGGTCACGATGCGGCGGTCGTCTCCCTGCGCTGTAAACTTATAGATATCCTGCACCGGCAGCCGGAACGGCAGCGTGGCGGACGACTCCGCGCGCCGGAACGCGTCGATCTGTTCGAGAACGGTGGGGCCCGTGTACCAGGGCGTCTCCGGACCGCGGGCGGCGATGTTCGCTCCGCCCATCCCGCTGACGGGGATGAACGCCTCGGGGCGTATGCCGAGGCGCTCCAGGAAGCGCGAGAAGTCTTCCCGTATCCGCTCAAAGGCGTCCCGATCGTAGGCCACCAGGTCCATCTTGTTCACGAGGACGGCGAGCTGCCGCAGCCCCAGCATGGACATCATGTAGCCATGCCGCTTCGAGTTCTCCCGGATGCCTTCCTTGGCGTCGATGACCAGCAGCGCGGCCTCGGCGCGCGAGGCGCCGGTGATCATGTTCTTGAGAAACTCGATGTGGCCCGGCGCGTCGATCAGGGTGTAACGCCGCTTCGCGGTGCGGAAGAAGCAGCGCGCGGCGTCGATCGTGATGCCCTGCGCCTGCTCGTCCTTGAGCGCGTCCAGCAGGAAGGCGTATTCGAACGGCCGCGCATTGCGCCGGCACGTCGCCTGCACCTGCTCGAGTTTGCCCTTGGGCAGGGCGTTGGTTTCGGCCAGCAAGCGGCCGATGACCGTGCTCTTGCCGTGGTCCACGTGCCCCGCCATCACGATGCTGATCTGTTCGTCGTCCATGCAACCGTCCCTCTACATGTACCCACCGCGCCGCAGCGTCTCCAGCCCGCCGGCGTCTTCCTTGTCCTGCTCGCGTCCGGACCGCTCGGCGATGTCGGCGAACTTGCCCGTGCGCAGCTCGGCGACGATCTCCGCGACGTTCTTCGCGGTGGACTCCACATCGCTCGTGCATGGGTAGCAGCCCAGCGAGCGGTAGCGCCGCCCCGTCCCGCGGTCGAAGTAAAGCGGGATGATCGGAATGTTCTCCCGTTCAATGTACTCCCAGATGTTCAGCTCCGTCCAGTCCAGCAACGGGTGGATGCGCACGTGCGTGCCGGGCGCGAAGTCCGTCTTGTACTGCTTCCAGAGCTCGGGCGGCTGGTCGCCCACGTCCCACTCGCTCTGCTGGTCGCGCGCCGAGAAGTAGCGCTCCTTCGAGCGGCTGCCCTCCTCGTCCGCCCGCGCGCCCACGATGACCCCCGTGAAGGCCTCGGGCTTGAGGTCCTCCATCAGCCGTCCCGCCGTATGGTCCATCCGCAGGCGCGGCCATTCGCCGGAGAGGGAGTGCTTGAGCGCCTCGCTCTTGAGCGCCCGGCAGCACTCCACGCGCGTCAGCTTGCCGGCCGGGAAGGTGCTCTGCGCCGCGAGGGCGGCGCGGTTCTGCCCCACGATCAGGTCAAGCCGCCACTCCAAGGCCATCTTGTCCCGATACGCAATCATCTCCGGAATCTTGAACGCGGTGTCGATGTGCATCAGCGGGAAGGGCACGTGCCCGAAGAATGCCTTGCGCGCCAGCCAGAGCAGGACCGTGCTGTCCTTGCCGATGGACCAGAGCATCACCAGGTTCTTGAACTCCCGGTACGCCTCCCGGAAGATGTGAACGCTGCTCGCTTCGAGTCGATCCAGGTGCGTCATTCCTTTTCTCCGCCTCAGAGGCTCCAGTTTCTCACGTGCAGCCCGCACTCCTTGTGTTCGGGCTGCTCCCACCACCAGCGTCCTGCCCGCGGGTCCTCGCCAGGTTCGACGGGTCTCGTGCAGCAGGCGCATCCGATCGAGGGATATCCCCGGTCGAGCAACGCATTGTAGGGAATACGGTGCTTCTCGATGTATGCGCGCACGTCGGCCGCGGTCCAGTCCGCGAGAGGGCTTATTTTCAGCATGCCGCCGTGCGCCTCGTCGGTCTCGATCTTCTCGAGCGAACTGCGCGTCACGCTTTCGTCCCGGCGCAGCCCGGTGATCCAGGCATCGAGGCCGCTCAACGCCCGCCCCAGCGGCTCGACCTTGCGGATGTGGCAGCACTCGCGGCGGTTCTCCAAGCTTTGCCGGAAGGAGTAGAGGCCCTTCGCGGTCTCCAGCTCCTGGACGGCCTCATGCCGGGGAAACAGCCACTCGATGCGGACGCCAAGCCGCCGGCGAATGTCCTCCGCGCAGGCATAGGTCTCTTCCGGCAACCGGCCGGTATCGAGCGAGAAGACGCGCACGTCCGGCCGGATGCGTACGGCCATGTGAATCAGCGCCGAATCCTGCAAGTTGGTCGAGATCGCCACGCGCGGATGAAAACGGTCGAGAGCCCAGCGCAGCAGATCTTCCGCCGTCCCGTCGCCGCCGTAGCCGGCGGGATCGAGCGCCTTGACGGTTGTCATGTCGGCCCCTCCATCGTCATATCGCGTAGTCCCATGGCGGGCTTCCCGTCAGCGCCCGCTGCCTGTCCGCCAGATCCCGCAAGGTGATGGAATTCAGTACCTCCCCGATCCTGGCACCCACCTCGCACCACATTTCGCGCGCCGCGCACTCGTTGCCGCGAGGACCGCCGGACGGATCGCCGACGCAAGCCGCCGGCATGTCGCTCCCCTCGAGCACGGCCAGAATGTCCCGCAGCGTGATGCTCGCG
>JAQBFL010000344.1:0-11698 GCA_032123415.1 bacterium
CTCGCGGCGCGCGGCAGCCGCCCGGCGCGGCCGAGGTCCGGCGGCACTCGCCCATCCCGGTTTGCCGCGGCGTGCGCGCGGCGGCTCGGAGCCGCGGCGCGCCCCGCCTTCTGGACGCTCGCCCTGCGCGATGCCTCGCGCCGCCGCGGCCGCAGCCTTGCCGTGGTGACCACACTGGCCTGCGGGGTCTTCGTGGTCATCGCCGTGGGAGCGAACCGCCGCCAGCCGCCCGCGGACCCGTCCGAGCGCGCATCCGGCACCGGCGGCTTCGCGCTCTACGCCGAATCCGCGCTACCGGTGGTCGACAACCCCGGAGAGGCGCGCGGTTTGCGGGCGCTGGGCATCGAGCCGGACCGGCTGGCCGGCGTCGGGATCGTCCCGATCCGTCTCAGGGACGGCGACGACGCGAGCTGCCTGAACCTGAATCGTGCCCAGCAGCCGCGCATTCTGGGCGTCCCGGTGGCTGAACTGGCACGGCGGGAAGCGTTCTCGTTCGCCGAACCGCATGCGTCCGGTCCGGCTGCCGCCGCCGCGTGGGCGCTACTTGACGCGCCGCAGCCCGATGGCGCCATCCCCGCGGCGGCGGATCAGACCGTGATCGCCTGGCAGCTCGGACTGCACGTGGGAGACACCATCGAAATCGTCGACGAGCATGGGCGGCCGGCAAAGCTCCGGCTGGTTGCGGCGCTGGCCAACTCGGTGCTGCAGGGGAGCATCCTCGTGTCGCAGGAGAACTTCCAGCGGCTATTCGTTTCCGAGCCGGGGTTCCGCGCCTTTCTGATCGACGGGCCGCGGGCGGCCGACGAGCCGGTCCGTCGCCTGCTGAACGCCCGGTTGACGGAGTTCGGGTTCTCGATGACCCGGACGGACGAGCGACTGCGCCTGTTCAACGAAGTGGAAAACACCTACCTTTCGATGTTCTTGGGGCTGGGCGGTCTGGGACTGGTTCTCGGCGCCGCGGGCCTTGGCATTGTGTTGGCCCGCAACGTGTTGGATCGTCGGCATGAACTGGCCATCCTTTGCGCGGTCGGGTTCCGCCGCCGGCTCGTTTTGGGGCTGTTGACGGCCGAGCACGTCCTGCTGCTTGCGGCCGGATTGCTGGCCGGAACTCTATCCGCGCTGGCCGCCGTGGCGCCGGTCCTGGCCGAACGGGACCATGGCGTGCCGCTCGGATCGATCGTACTCCTGGTGCTGACCGTGGCCGGTTCCGGCCTGGCGGGTGTGGCTTTGTTTGCGGGCGGCTCGCTGCCCACGGACCTTGCTGCCGGCCTGCGCGACGAATGAGCGATGCAATAAGCGCGCGGTCGCATGCGTTATCACCTCATTGGCGGCGGATACGGTTTCCGCGCCGGATTCAACGGCAGAAACGGAATCGCTTGGATTTCGTGGGAGGACGGTATGCGAGTCGATAGGTTGATGGCGATGGCGGCGGTCGGTTTGTGCGTGGCGGCCTTCGCGGGCGGTGCGTGGGCGCAGGAAGAGGCAGCCGAGGCGGCGCCCCGGCCGGAGCGTCCGGCCAGGCCCGACGTGATGTCGTGGGATGTCAACGGCGACGGCAAGGTTTCCTTCGAGGAATTCAAGGCCGGCTCCGAGGTCCAGTTGAAGGCGCGTTTCGCCGCCCTGGATGCGGACAAGGATGGCTCCGTGACCCCCGAGGAATTCCAGCGCGGGCGGCGCGAGAGGGGCGAGCGGATGCGTCGGCGTCACGGCGACGCCGAGGGAGCGCCGCGGCCCGAAGCAACAGCGAAGGAGGGCGGGAAGCTCGAATAACGCCGCGCGGGACGCAACACGACAAGCACGGGAAGCGCCACGCGCTTCCCGTGCTTGTTCTTTTTTCATGTCGCGGCCGGTCCGTTCGATCTATGCTATGGGCATGACGGAATCCAACCAGGCATTGTCCCTGACGGTGGCCGTGGGCATGAGCGGCGGCGTCGACTCGTCGATCGCCGCAATGCTGCTCAAGCAACGCGGCCATCGCGTCATCGGCCTGACCATGCAGGTCTGGGACGGCGGCGCGGCGATTTCCGACGAAGGGTTCTCGGGTTGCTACGGGCCCGGCGAGGCGCGCGACATCGAAGCCGCGCGGGGCATGGCCGAGCGCATCGGCATCCAGCACCACGTCGTACCCCTGGCGCCCGAATACGCGGCCGACGTGCTGACCTACTTCCGGGGCGAATACCGTGCGGGCCGCACGCCGAACCCCTGCCTGCGTTGCAACCGGACGATGAAATTCGGCCTGCTCCTCGAACGGGCGCGGGCCATGGGCGTCCGTTTCGACCGCTTTGCCACGGGCCACTACGCACGGGTCGAACACGACGCGGCCACGGGCCGGCATGTTCTGATGAAGGCACGAGACGCGCGCAAAGACCAGTCCTACTTCCTTTCGCGTCTTTCCCAGGAGCAGCTCGGGCAAGTGCTGTTCCCGCTGGGGGACTCGACGAAAGTCGAAGTCAAGGCGCTGGCCCGCTCACTGGGCTGGGCGGACGCCGCCGAGCGTCCGGAGAGCCAGAACTTCGTGGAAAGCCGTGAATACAGCGTACTGTTCGAGGCGGGCGACTGCGTGCCGGGTCCGATCGTCGACACGCGGGGCCGCGAGCTGGGACGACACGCCGGGCTGCCGCGCTACACCATCGGGCAGCGGCGCGGGCTTGGCATCGGGGGCGCCGGCGATCCGTACTACGTGGTGCGCCTCGACGCCTGCGCGAACACCGTGGTCGTGGGGAAACGCGACGAGTGTCTCGGGCGGCTCCTGCGCGTGACGGACCTGAACTGGATCGCCCTTGCGGAAGCCCCGGCGGCGCCGCTACGCGCGCGGACCCGCATCCGGCAGCAGCACCGCGAAGCGGAATCCACCCTGTCGGCCGTGCTGACGGAGCCCGGTAAACCGGCTGCCGTGCGGGTGGCGTTCGACGATCCGCAGTTCTCGATCACCCCGGGCCAGGCAGCCGTGTTCTACGACGGCGACCGTGTTCTCGGCAGCGGAATCATCGATCTGGATCGAGCCTTTTTCGTGAAGGAAGACGCCCCGGCGGGCGTCTAAAGGTTCGGAGAAGGGAGATGGCCGGTGAAGACGAATGCATGGCGGATGGTATTCCTGGGCCTGCCGGTGCTGGCGGGGTTGGCGCTGCACGTGTCGGCGGCCTACCTTGAGGAAGCCGAGGCGGGAGGCGGGCGCGGGGACTCTTCAGACCACATGCGGCCGCATCCCCCCGTGATTCCGCCCGATTCGGAAGGTCTTCCGGCGTTGCGCCGGCTTCTCGCCGGGCTGGACATCGGCGAGCCGGTCTTCCACCGCGGCCTGGCGCTTTTCCCGCTCGTCGGCCGTTCGTCGCCCGCGGGCGACCTTCGTACGCTCGACGAGGCGGCGGCGGGCGGCTGGTTGGAGATCCGCGAAGCCGGGGCGGCGGCGATCGAGCGTGTCGAAGTGCGCAATACATCGGATCGCCGGGTCTTCCTGATGGCCGGCGAACTCATCCTCGGCGGCAAACAGAACCGCATGGTGCGGGAGGATGTGCTGCTTGGCCCCTTGGGTCCACCCGTGCCGGTGCCCGTGTACTGCGGCGAACGCGGGCGGTGGGCGGATGGCCCCGAAACCGCATTTCGCTCCGCCGGCGCGCTGGGAGACGCCCGGCTGCGGCATCTGGGCGCGCGCTCCGAGGGTCAGGACCAGGTGTGGGACGAGATCGGCGGGCGGTTGTCGGCGGTCGCCGCGGCGGCGCCGACTGCCGACTACCACGCCGTCTACGAGGACCTGGACACGCGGCGGCGCTTGGAGGAGTACGCCGATGCGCTGCGCGGCGGGCGGCGGCTGGGCACGCTTGGCGTCGTCGCCGTGGCGCACGGTCGCGTGCTCGGATGCGATGTCTTTGCCGACGGATCCCTGCTCGAACGGCTGTGGGACAAGATCGTCCGCTCCTATGCGCTTGAACCGGGCCTGTGGCAGGTCCATCATCGCGAGTTTGCGCCGCGGCATCCCGAGCCGTGGCGCGGCCTCGTGCGGGACTTCCTGGCCGAGGCGGCCCGCGCGTCCTGCCTCCCGACCGGCACGCCGGGCGAGGGGCGGCGGTGGGTCGTGCGCGGCGCCGTCGAGGGACAGGCTCTGGAATGGAGCGGCACGGTGGTGCATGCGGCGATCTTCCGCGCCGGCGACCTCCGTCCGCCCGCGCCGCCGATCGTCGTGCCCATGCCCCGTCCCTACGAAACAGAGGAGAGGGAGCGCGGTGGCCAGTAGCCAGTAACCAGTAGCCAGTAACCAGTAACCAGTTTCCAGTAACATATGAGACTATCGTTGAGTTGGGCGATCATCGCTGTGTGCCTGGCGGCCGGCCGTGCGGCGGCGTCGGGCATGCTGGTTCCCAAGGATGCGTCCATTCCGCCGCTGGCCATACGGCATCAGCGCGTGGACGTGGCGGTGACCGACGGCGTCGCCGAGACGCGGATCGAGCAGACGTTTGCCAACCACACGGATCGCGACCTGGAAGCCGTGTACGTCTTTCCCCTTCCGTCGGGCGCGGCAATCGCGGACTTCGCGATGTTCATCGACGGCAAGCGCGTCAGCGGCGAGCTGGTCGAGAAAGGCAAGGCGCGCTCGATCTACGAAGACATCGTGCGGCGCATGAAGGATCCGGGGTTGCTGGAGCGCATGGACAACGATCTGTTCCGCGTGAGCGTTTATCCCGTGCCCCGCAAGGGCGATCAGAAGTTCGAACTGCGCTACAGCCAGACCCTCGACTACGAAACCGGCCTGTATCGCTATGTCTACCCGCTCAAGACCGGGGAGAAAGCGGCCCGCTTGCTCGAGGACTTCACCCTGTCCGTCGAACTTCACTCCCGGCAGGCCCTGCGCGCGGTCTACTCTCCGTCCCACGAAGTGGGCGTCACGCGCAAGGGCGAGCACGAAGCGCTGATCGGCTTCGAGAAGAACGCCGCGGTGCTGGACCGCGACTTCGAATTGTTCTACGGCGTGTCGGAGAAGGAGTTCGGGCTGCACATGCTGACGCACCGGCGCGAGGGCGAGGAGGGATATTTCCTGATGATGCTCTCTCCGCCCGTGACGCCTCCCGGCGGCAAGGCGCTGCCGAAGGACGTGGTGTTCGCGTTCGACACCTCGGGAAGCATGCAGGGCGTCAAGATCGAGCAGGCCCGCAAGGCGCTCGCCTACTGCGTGGGGGCGCTTAACGACTCGGACCGCTTCAACATCGTGCGCTTCAGCACGGACGTCGAGACCTTCCGTGGCGGCCTGGTTTCCGCCACGGCGTCGAATCGGGCTGCCGCGGTGGAGTTCGCCCACGGCCTGTCCGCACGCGGCGGGACGGCGATCCACGAGGCGCTACGCGCGGCGCTGTCGGCGGATTTCGACCGCTCGCGGCCCAACATGGTCGTCTTCCTGACCGACGGCCGGCCCACGATCGGCGAGACCGAAACCGAGGCGATCGCCCGCGCCGGGATCGAGGTCAACGCGGGGCGAGCGCGGCTTTTCGTCTTCGGCGTGGGTGACGAGGTCAACACCGTGCTGCTTGACCGTCTCGCGGCGGACCATGGCGGGCTGTGCCGGTATGTGCGGCCGGAGGAGGACATCGAGGTGAAGGTGTCGAGCCTGGCGGACAAGCTGAGCCGCCCCGTGCTGGCCAAGCCCTCGGTGAGCGTGGATAAGGTCCGCGTGAGCAAGGTGCATCCCCGGGAACTGCCCGATCTGTTCGCGGGCGAGCAGATCACGCTCTTCGGACGGTATGATGGAGACGGGCATGTCGCGGTCCGGCTGACGGGCGCGGTTCAGGGCGAGACGCGCGAGTTCGTGTTCGAGGAGAGCTTCCCGGCGCGGGCGGAGGGCAACGATTTTCTGCCGCGGCTGTGGGCGACGCGCCGGGTGGGTTACCTGCTGGAGGAAGTCCGGCTGCGGGGCGAGCAGGCCGAATTGAAGGACGAGGTGGTGGCGTTGGGCAAGCAATACGGGATCATGACCCCCTACACGTCGTATCTGGTGTTGGAGAATGACGATGCGTACAGACAGCACGGCATCGACCGTGCGGCGCAAGCCCCCGCCGGCCGGCGGGGCGGCCGTGGCGACAGCATCGCGCCGTTCATGTCGCAGGATGGCGGCGCACCGGGCGTTGCGTCCGATGAGAGCGTGATTCCCATGGCGGAGGCCGCGGCATTTGGCGCCGTGAAGTCCTACGCCGCGCGGTCCGCGGGGCCGGCGGCTTCACGGCCGGCGCCGCGCGTGCGGGCGATGCCGGGAAGCGCGGCGGCGTCTCGCGAAGTGCTGCAGCGCGAAAGCGGCGCGGGCGCGGTGGATTTGAGCACCGCCATCGAGACCTACAAGCGGTCCGAGAGCCGGATGGAAGACGCCGCGCGCGTGCGGCGCGCCGAAGGCAAGGTCTTCTACCTGGTCGGCGGCGTGTGGGTCGATGGAGCGTACCGCGAAGGCGGCGTCGAGGAGAAGGTCGCGTTCGGGAGCGAGGCCTATTTCGAACTCCTGAAGCGCCTTCCGGCGCTGCGGCCGTTCTTTGCCCTCGGCGAAAAGATTGTTGTTCGCTTTGACGACGTGACGTACGTTGTGGAGTGACCGATTCCGAATCCGCGTGGTGACGGGTTTGGGACGGAGCAAGGCGGCAAGCAGCGGATGGCAGACGGAACGATGGCTGACCCAGCGGCTTCGCGCGGCGCGGCGCATGGCGGGCGGCGCGGGATGGTCGGGTTGATCGGCATGGTTGTGCTCGTCGGCATGGGCGAGCACATGGCCGAACGTTTTCTGCCGCTCTACCTCCAGGAGCTGGCGCGCGCGTCGACGGCCGTATTGGCCATCGGCTTGCTGGCGGGAATGGACGACCTGCTGTCGGCTCTGTATTCCTTTCCGGGCGGCTACCTAAGCGACCGCCTGGGCGCCAAGCGCGCCCTGCACGTGTTCAACGCCGTGTCCATGGCGGGCTACCTGTGCGTTATTCTCGTGCCGACGTGGTGGGCGGTGCTGATCGGCGCCGCGATGTTCATCTCGTGGTCGGCCATCTCGTTGCCGGCGACGATGGGACTGCTGGCGGACTTCGTGCCGCGTCACCGCAGGACGATGGGAGTGTCGGTGCTGGCGCTGGTGCGGCGGGTGCCGAAGATGGTGGGGCCGGTTGTGGGTGGCGCGTGTATCGCCGTGTGGGGCGTGCGGGGCGGCGTGCGCGTGGGGTTCTGCATCGCCCTGATCCTGGCGCTCGCGGCGTCCATCATGCAGCAGCTTCTGTTGCGTGAAGACCCGGCCCGCCGGCAGACGGCGGAGCCCAATCCTTTTCGGCTATGGCGCGAGATGCCACCGGCCCTCCGGAACCTCCTGGCCTCGGATATTCTGATCCGTTTCTGCGAGCGGATTCCGGACGCCTTTGTGGTCATCTGGGCCACGCGCACGATGCGCGGTCCCGTGTCGGAGCTCACGTTCGGCTGGCTGTCCGCCATCGAGAGCCTGACGGCGGTGATGGTGTACCTCCCCGTGGCGACCATGGCCGACCGCTTTGGCAAAAAGCCTTTTGTTCTGGCCACATTCGTCTTCTTCACGCTCTTTCCGCTGGCCCTCATGCACTCGCACTCGCTCGCGCCGCTGACCGCGGCCTTCGTGTTGCGGGGGCTCAAGGAGTTCGGCGAGCCGTCACGCAAGGCGCTCATCATGGACCTCGCGCCGGAAGGACGGAAGGCGGCGATGTTTGGCCTTTACTACCTCGTGCGCGACGTGCTCGTGGCCTTTGCCGCTTTGGGCGGCGCGTTGCTGTGGCGGGTGTCGCCCGAGCTCAACCTGACGGTGGCTTTCTGCTTCGGGGTGCTTGGAACACTGTGGTTCGCCTGGCGCGGCAAGTGAGCGGGGCGCGTCGGCTCAGGGCCGCGAGATAAACGGATTGCCGCGAATATAGAACCGCAGGCGGCGGCGCGCCCAATGCCCGGCGTAGTCGACGCCGATGCGCGGACGCCGGACGATGCGGAATGACATCCTGTCGACGGAGTCGGCGACGAAGAAGTCGTCGCTCAGGAGGTCGTGGCCGTTCAGGCGGCGGTCGATGCCCATGGCCTGGCACAGCAGTCCCGGTCCCTGCGTGCGGCCCTCGATGCCGGCGACCGGTTCCACGGCACGCAGCAGGACGGCGGCGGCATGGCCTTCGCGCTCGGTCACAACGTTCATGCAGTGGTACATGCCGTAAATCAGGTATACGTAGGCGTGGCCCGGCGGCCCGAACATCGGCTTGTTGCGCGCGGTCAACCCGCGCGCGGAGTGCGCGGCCAGGTCATGCGGTCCGAGGTAGGCTTCGACCTCGACGATGCGGCCGACTCTCGGCAGTCCGTCCGCGACATGCACCAGCAGCTTGCCGAGCAAGTCCTGTGCGACGGTTTGTGTGTCGCGGTCATAGAATGATCGCGTCAATTTTCGCATGTGGGATATCCCCTGGGCGCTACCGGGTTGAGTACGCGGAGGACCGGCCGAACTTGCGGTGCAGCTCGCTGAGGGACGTGAATACGAGCGTCGGGCGGCCGCGCGGGCTGGTGTAGGGCATCTCGGTACCCGCCAGGTCGACGACCAGCCGTTCGATGGCTTCGAGGCTGAGCTTGTCCCGCGAGCGCACGGCCGCACGGCATGCCGCCTCGGCCACGACTTCCTCCCGCCACCGTCCGCGGGCGCCGCGACCGCCGGCCTCGTCCATCGCCCCGGGAATCTCGCGCAGAAACTCGCCCGCGGATACGCCGCCCAGGCAAACGGGCGCGGCATCCACCAGAAACGTGCCCCCGCCAAACTCGGACACGCCGAAGCCCATCTCCTGCAGCACGTCGAGATGCTTGCGCAACCGCGCGGCGTCCGCGGGACTCAGCGGCACGGTCTCGGGCAGCAGGAGACTCTGGCTCTGCACGTCGCCCCGCCGCGCCTGTGCCATCAGTCTCTCGAACAGGACGCGTTCGTGCGCGGCGCGCGGGTCCATGAGCACCATGCCGTCTTCGGTTTCGAGCACGATGTAGAGCCCGCCGATCTGCCCCAGCACCCGGCACCAGCTCCATGGCGCGGCGCCGCCCGCGGACGGCTCGGCGCCGCCAACCTCCCCGCCCCGTGCTGGAACAACCGGCTCGCCCGTGCCGCCCGGCTGCGCCTGCTCGCCCGCGCTCCCGGCGCCGTCGCGCGGGTCCGTCCCCCCGGACGCGGGCAGCGTCACGGCGCCGGCCATGCGCGGGTACCTGAACGCGTGGGCCGGCGGCAGGTCCTCGATTCGCATCTGCGTCTCGCCGCCGGGCGCGGCGTCCGGCAGACCGGGCGGCATGAACGGTCCGCCCGGCGCGTCGTCGCGCGGTCCGCCCGGCAGCCGCAACGCCCCGCGAATGGCCGCGATCACCGCATCGCGCACGGCCCCGGGTTGTCTGAAGCGCACTTCCTTTTTGGTGGGATGCACGTTGACGTCCACGCCGGAGGGGTCGATGTCGAGGAAGAGAAACACGGAGGGCTGGCGCCCCCGCGGCAGCGAATCGTGATACCCCTCGCGCACCGCGGCGTGAAGCACCGGCGCGCTGGTCGCGCGGCGGTTGACGAAGAAGTACTGCTCGTTGCGGTCCACCCGGTTCATGCCGGGCAGGCTGACGAAGCCGTGCACGCGAACGCCGAAGCTCTCGTGGGAGACCGCGCACAACCGGCGCGCGTAGTCGGCGCCGAACAGGTCGCGGATGCGGTCGGCCACCTCGCCGCCCGCGGCCAGGCCATGCGCGGGCCGGCTGTCGATCGTCAGGGACATGCCCACCTCCGGGTGGGCCAGGGCCTGCGTCATGAAGGCGTCGCGCACGTGCGCCATCTCCGTTTGGTACGAGCGGAGAAACTTGCGCCGCGCGGGGACGTTGAAGAACAGGTCGCGCACCTCGATCCGCGTGCCCGGCGGACTGCCGACATCGCGCACGTCCTGGATCGAGCCGCCCACGATCGTCAGCTCCGTGCCTGCCGGCTCGCCGGCGCGACAGGTCAGCAGGCGGAAGCGCGAGACCGAAGCGACCGCAGCCAGCGCCTCGCCGCGGAAGCCAAGCGTGGCAATGCGCTCGATGTCGTCCACGTCATGTATCTTGCTCGTGGCATGCCGTTCGACCGACAGCAGGGCGTCGTCCCGCGCCATGCCCGAACCGTCGTCGGTCACGGCGATCAGCTTGCGCCCGCCCGCCGTAATCTCGACATCGATCTGGCGCGCGCGGGCGTCGAGCGCGTTCTCGACCAGCTCCTTGACGACGGACGCCGGCCGGTCCACCACTTCACCCGCCGCGATCTTGTTCGCGACGTGGATCGGCAGGATCCTGACATGCTCGATGCTCTGCTCGTTCGCGGACATGCCCCGAGAATAGCGGGTCATGCGGTCGGCGGGCAAGGCCGAAAGGCAGGCCGCGGCCGGATGCCCCGGCATGTTGGCCGCTCAAGTGTGTCAGTAGAAAGGAGCTTGCGGAGGAAACGCAGTTGCCGCCCCGGCCCCCTCCGGCAATGCAGATCAAACGTCCCCGTAGCGAACGTGCAGCACCGGTTCTTGTCTCTTGCTCGATTCCGGACTTAAGCATATCGGACCTTCAAGGTGGACGGGTTACGGCGCCTTGCACTTCCCTGTGGCGCGCGGAGGAATTTCTGCATGAGAGCGTTACTTGACTTCCTGGCCCACCCCATGGCCATGCTGGGGCTGATCGGTCAAGCTTGTTTCTTTTCACGCTTTCTCGTTCAATGGGTGGCATCCGAGCGTCAAAAGCGTTCCGTCGTGCCAACTGCCTTCTGGTATTTTTCCCTTATCGGCGGTTTGCTCGTTCTCATCTATGCTCTCTGGCGGCGCGACCCGGTGTTCATTCTGGGCCAATCGGTTGGGCTTGTGGTCTACACCCGGGGAACAAACAGCTCGTATGGGTTGAGTTTTCTTATTGAAGAGAAGGTTGCGGGGTCCGTCCCCCCACGGATTTCGCACCAGGCGCTTCAGAGATTCGGAGATGCGTCGGAATTCGGTTGCCGGATGCCGGATCACGGCGCATAGTAACGGCATGAAGGCGGCATTGGCGGTCAAGCAAAACGCGTGGACATGGCAGGACTACCGCTCCTGGCCGGACTCGGAGCGATGGCAAATCGTCGGCGGGGAAGCCTACGCGATGTCGCCCGCTCCCGCCACGCGGCATCAGTTGCTGGCCGGGCGGTTGAATCGTCAATGGGGGAACTTCCTCGACGGCAAGCCCTGCGAGGTCTACCCCGCGCCCACGGATTTGAAGCTCTCCGAGACGGACATTGTCCAACCGGACCTCATGGTGGTTTGCGACAGGAACCAGGTCAGGCCGACGCACATCGAGGGGCCTCCCTCCCTGGTCATCGAGATTCTGTCGCCCTCGACGGAGGCGCTGGACCGCGGCCGCAAGCTGGATCTCTACGCCGCGAGCGGGGTGAAGGAGATCTGGCTGGTCACGCCCCATCCGGCTCTGATCGAGATTTTCATGCCGGAGAGGGGCATGCTGCACCGTGCCTGCGCCTTCACCCGCACCCAGGCATTTCGGAGTCCTTCGTTTCCGGATCTGGAACTCGATCTCGAGGCCCTGTTCGACCTGCCGCTCACGCCGGAGGAACGCCTCGACGTTGTGCGCGAGAGCTGCCCGCCTCCCTACGCGGCACAGCCCAACCCCGCCCCGTCCCCGTCCTAAACCCGCGCCGTAGCCGTTCACGGGGCAGCACACCCCCGGATTCTCTTCA
>JAQBFL010000345.1:0-6978 GCA_032123415.1 bacterium
CAGCCCACCCTGTGCCATCACGCCGGGGTGCTGCTGATGAGCCACTGGATCGATACGCTCAGCGCCGACTGGCCCGTCCAGCCGGATCTGGTCCGCCAGTGGGTGGGCCAAGTGCTGCTGGGGGCGGTGAACCATGAGCAAAGCAAGCGGTTGAGTTTTTCCTCGCTTGAATGCTTGATCGGTCCGGCGATCCGCTCTCTCAATCATCAGCGCCATTTGTTGGGGGAACTCGCGGGTGTCGAGCATACCCGTTCGATGCTTGAGCGCAATGGCCGTTTGCTCGATCTCTCCGGCCATGACCTGTTCTATTTCGATCCCCATGCCGAGGAATACACCGGTGTGCTCAAGACCTTGAAGGGATGGTCCGGGGGCGTGCATCGGGTAGACAAGATCATCAATATGGATTTCATCCATACGCAGGATGGCCAGCCCTGCTTCGTTCAGCACGCCGACAACTTCTACGACATGCGGGAGCGCTTTTTCATGAGTATACAGGCGTTTCGAGGCATTCTGGGCGATGCGCGCCGTACCTTGACCTGGGTGGCCGACCGGGGCCTGTATGGCCTCGACACGCTTCGGAGGATCGTGGATGAGGGCAAGGATCACTTCATCACCTGGGAGAAGAACTACCAACGGGACGGCTGGGATGAAGCCGACGACACGCAACAGTTCGAGGCGTTGAAAACGCGCAACAACGCCGAGGATCTGCGCTGTTATCGCTTTCAGTGGCAGGAGCACCCGTGGCCCCGTGAGCCGCGCTTTCAGCGCTTGATCGTGCGGGCGCTCAACCCCGGCGGACGGGAGATCGAGGTCGCTGTACTCACCAGCGATCCGGCACGGGATCGGCGCTGCGTTATTGGCGCGATGTTCAACCGCTGGCTACAGGAGAACGATTTCGGGTACATGAACCGGCACATGGGCATCAACGAACTGACCAGTCGAGACCAGGAATCCTACACCGCCATCGGGGCTCGCCTGGAAGACCGCCAGGTCCTGAGCCGTGAGTACAAGGCGCTCAGACGAGAGAAGATGCGGGAAGAATCTGCATGGGAACGGCTCCTTCTCAAGCGGGAGAAACAACGCACGACACAGGCTGCGAAAATCCGTTCCGAACGCGCAACTCGCCACAGACTGACCCGTCAGATCAGAAAGCTCTCCGATGCTCACGGTGATGCCAATCACCACCGCGAGTTGAAGCAATGCCGCCGCGCACTGGAGCGACTGGTTGCCAAGCACAAAGCCAACCGGATCGAACGACGGAGCAGGAAACAGCAGATCAATCAGCTCATAGACGCTCAAGCCCGAGCGGTCGAGACCGCCGGCAAGCGCATGGCCGAGAGTGTTCGCGAAGCGTCGCGATTACAGGCCCTGATCGATGAGCAGTACGTCCGCCTGGATACCCGGCGCAAGGCCTTCATGGACGCCATCCGCATCAGTTCCAGAAACATCTTCTGCAAATTGGCGATGGAGTTCCGGCACCTCTACAACAACTACCGCGACGATCATTTCATCGTACGGGAGTTGACCCGGTCATCCGGCATCATTCACAAGCGCGACGGCATGGCTCATGTCCTGCTCATGCCCACCATGCAGTTCCAGCCCGCCACAAGAGACATCGTGCAGATCTTCCTGGCGCGAATGAGCCAACGGATTAACGATCACTTCGAGGGCCGATCCATGCCCATCCATATCCAACTGCTCGATGAAAACAGCAACAATCTCGACATCGATCAACACGGCCTGAGATGGGTCTCTTCCCCCTCATAGAAGCCGTCCCCCTGGAGCATTCAACTTGCGAGTCAAATCGCGGAAATGCCCGGTTTTTACTGAGGTCTGGTAATGCAATCCGACACTTTTCGTCCCTGGTACATCCTGGGTATGGAATGCGATGCGTTAGCGCTTCAGGTAGTGAGAACCGCCAGGAAAGATAGCGGGCCGTGCCGGCTCATCACGCGGCGATTTCAAGTTCCGCTTCAGGCAACACGCGGCGCCGGCGGGCTCGCATGCCTTCCCGGATCTGGCTCACGATGGTCGGGACGGTCATCAGGACGATTTGCAGGTCGAGCCACAACGACATTCTCCGCTCGTAGGCGATGTCGAGCCGCATCATTTCCAGAAACGTCGTCTCGTTCTTTCCGCTCACTTGCCATAGCCCCGTCAAGCCGGGAACCGCCATGGTCCTGGTCTTGTGCCAGACCCGGTATTCCTCGAACTCGTAGGGAATGCATGGCCGCGGGCCGACAAGACTCATCTGGCCTCGGAACACGTTAAGCAACTGGGGCAACTCGTCGAGCGCGGATTGGCGAAGAAAACGCCCGAACGGGATGATGCGCGAATCCTGTTTTGCGTCCAGCTTGGTCATGGGTGCATCCGAGTTGATCAGGCCCGACAAGTGCCGTCGATGGCACTCGACTCCTTCGCGGACGTGCATCGTACGGAACTTCAGGCAGTTGAAATGCCGTCCCAGATAGCCGATGCGTGCCTGCTTGAAGAGAACGGGGCCGGGCGATACGAGTTTGATTAATACCCCCATCAAAAGCAGCACTGGCGTCAGCAGCACCAGTGCGAGCCCGGAGACCACTATGTCCATGGTTCGTTTCCAGAGCGGCAATGGGTGGTTGAAGTACCAGTGCAGGGCATCCTCGATCGGTTGAGCCGCCGGCCGTTGCGCCTGCGCGCTTGCGAGCGGCGCTTCCGCCGGGGGCTCCATAGGGTTCTTGCGGCGATAGGATTCCAGCGCTTCGAACCACAACTGTTTGTCGTCCGGGGGCCGTGTTGCAGGAGGCCCTTCGATCGGATAGGTATAGACCTTGTGCGATGTGACGAAGCCCGCGTCGGACATGGCCAGGCGGATGCGGTCCGCGAACATCCACGCGCCCGGCGCCAGGGTCTCCGGGAGAAGCACGCCCAGACCGTCGTCTCCCAGCCAGCCGACGCTGTCCGTGAAACGCGCGCATTCCACGAGAGCCGTGGTAAGCCGTTTCGTGTAGTCAACTCGTTCCGCCGTGTCTGGAACATCGAAGACCGCAAGAGAAAAACAATGCGAGTTACGATCTACGCGCCCCCGCTCGCGCCGCAGAATGTCGCGGAACTCGTCCGCCGAATGAATCGTGTGTATATTCCGACGGCTGAATCGCACACCCCAGGCGACACGCCTCCGGAACAACCTGCCGATCCATGTCTTGCCCTGCGCGGCCACGGCCCCTCTTCCTTTCGGACGAAAAAACTTGCTTCGTCGCACGCTCAGTCACCGCTGACGATTTGCGCACGTGAATACATAATCGCCAGACAAATCTTCAAGTCTTCACGCAAATATACGCTGAGTGCCCGTCACCGTCAACAAAAAAAACGAATATTTTTCATCTTTCTTCTTGCACGAAAAAGAGGTCATATGGTACTGTTGAAGCACAAAGTACAAGGTGACAAGACTTAAGTGCGGGTCATCTCAGGGGCGCTGAAGTTAGCCTCGTGCGTGAGGCGGAGTGCTTGGACAGTTGGTGGAAGGAACGGTGAGGTTGACCATGAGCAGGCATGGGTATCTGACGACAGGCGAGGTGGCCAACCTGATTCATGTCTCACGTTCGACGGTTTCGCGACTGGTCGACGCTGACAAGATCAAGGGCGTCAGTAATCCCATCACGGGAAGACGCATGATCTCCATGGAGAGCGTGACGAAGTTCTTGCATGCGCGCAACCTGCCGGGCGGCCATTCACTCTTGCGTCGGATGCGTGAGGTCTATCTCGCATGCCGCTCGGACGTTTTGCGAGATCGTGTGCGGCAAGCGGTCTCCGCCGGGCACGGGGTTTCGCTGAAAACAGGAGAAAGCGGCGTCGAGGCCCTGGTCCGTTGCGCCGTGAACGGCGGCCCGAATCTCCTGGTGATCGGTGACGATCTGGAGGATGTGGCAGCCGGCACGGTGATCCAGACTCTGCGGCGGCATCATACATCGAGTGTGCTGAAGATTCTGCTGTGCCGCACGCGGGAGGGGAGCGAGCCGGAAGCGGAGTTCAGCGCGGCGGACACTGTGCTGACGCCCGAGGTATGGGGGCAGGTAGACGGATTGGCTTCCCGTATTGCCGGGCTGCTGGGCATCCGCGCGGACGATGGAAAGGAAGCCGTTGGCCCGCACAGCCATCAGCGTCGGTGGCCGCGAATACGACTATGCCTGCCGGTGAAGACGTTCGTCTACCGTCCCGACAACCCTCGCGAAACGATCGAGGGAAGCGCCGTGCTACTGAACGTCAGCGAGGGCGGGGCCTTTCTCTCCGAGATGAACTTCGATCACGGCGCACTGCCGGCCGGGGCCTTTCGCGTCCGGTTGTACATCGACGAAAGTCCGTTGCGTCAGTTCGAAGCGCACTGCCGCGTCGTGCGCATGCAGTCTAACGGTTGCTTGTCCGCGGGCGTTCAGTTCGTCAAACTCTCGAATACCAGCCGCCACCGCATTGCGTCCCTCGTGCCCGCCGCCTGAAGAGGCCGTGTTCGCGAGAATGCTTATGTGCCGGCTTGATCGAGACATGCCAACAAGCTGTCGGCGACATGCGCAACCTGCTCCGTGGTCAGTTCCGGAAACATAGGCAACGACAGATACTCGTTCGCACATTGCTCCGCGACGGGGAACCGCAGGCCGGCCTGCGCGTGCCCACTGTAGGCCTTTTGGAGATGCAACGGAACGGGGTAATGAATGGCGCACGCGACCCCACAGTCCTTCATGGCGGCCAGCATGGCATCGCGTTGCGGCACCCTGAGCGCGTAGACGTGGTAGACGTGATGCGCGTACGCGGCCTCGAACGGCGCCAGCACCCGGTCGTCTCCCGACAAACGAGCCGTGTAATCGGCCGCGTGGGCCCGACGAGCCTCGTTGGCTTCATCCAGATGCTTGAGTTTTACTTCCAGAATCGCGCCTTGGATTCCATCCATTCGCCCGTTCCATCCAATGCAGCCGTGATGGTATTTCTGGTCCTGCCCATGGTCCCTCAGCCGCTTGACGGCCTTCGCGAGAGCTTCGTCATTCGTCACAATGGCGCCAGCCTCCCCGTAGGCCCCCAGGTTCTTTCCCGGATAGAAACTGAAACACCCTACGTCGCCGATCGTTCCGGCGCGTCGTCCCTTGTAGTCGGCCCCATGCGCCTGGCACGCGTCTTCAATGACCAGAAGGCCGTGGCGTTTCGCCACGGCCATGATGGGATCCATGTCCGCGGGCTGGCCGAACATGTGAACCGGCGCCACGGCCTTGGTCCGCGGCGTCACAGCCGCCTCCAGCGCGGCGGGATCCATCGTGTACGTCCGCGGGTCGACGTCGACGAAGACCGGCTTGGCGCCGGTGAAACTGATCGCCTCGGCTGTCGCGATGAAGGTGTTCACCGAGGTCACGACTTCGTCCCCCGGACCGATCCCCAGCGCCAGCATGGCCAACCACAACGCATCCGTTCCGCTGCCCAGGCCCACGGCGTGACGGCTCCCGCAGTACGCGGCAAAAGCCTCTTCGAACGAGGTCACGAACGGGCCGCCTGCAAACGCCGTCTTGTCGATCACGCTCTGTATCGCCGCATCGATCTCGCTGCGCAAGTTCAGATACTGCGCCTTCAAATCCAGAAAGGGAACATTCACCCGGATTACTCCTCCGTTCGTTTCATGCGGCGCACGCGCGCCGGATTACCCGCCACCACGGCATCCGCCGGCACGTCGCGCGTCACGACGCTGCCCGCGCCGACCATCGCCCGCTCGCCGATTGTCACGCCGCACAAGATCGTCGCGCCCGAACCGATCGCGGCGCCCGCTTTGACCAGGGTTGGAATGCAGGTCCAGTCGTCGCCGCCCTTCAGCCGTCCGTCCGCGGTTACCGCCCTTGGAAAGAGGTCGTTCGTGAACATGACGCCATGCCCTATAAACACGCCGTCTTCGATCGTCACCCCTTCGCAGACGAAGCTATGGCTCGAGATTTTGCAGCGGCGCCCGATGCGGGCGCCGCGTTGCACCTCGACAAAGGCGCCGATTTTCGTCTCGTCGCCGATTTCACAGCCGTACAGATTCGTGAAGTCGAACACCTTGACGTCCCGCCCCAGAATCACGTCCGCCGCGATGCGGCGCAAGTCGCCCGTGCTGCACTCCATCGTTGCGTCTCCTCAGCCCTTTGCCGCCGCCGATCCGTTCTCTTCCCGTGCGATCGCCACGCGCGCGCCCTCCCGCGCCAGCGAAGCCGACGCGCCTTCCAGCACCCGCACCAGGTTCCGGCCCCCGCGCCCCGAACTCAGCGGTTCGTCACCGGTTCGAATGCAGTCGAGAAAGTGTTGACATTCCACCTTGAGCGGTTCGACCTGCTGAAGCCGCGGCGCAAGCATGTCGCCGTAATGATAGGCATACTGGAACTCGGCAAAGGTATCGTAATACGGCGGCGCCTCGACATGCTGGTCGTAAATCCTGATTTTCTGCAGCGGCTCCAGGTCGTCATACACGATCATCTTCTTCGTGCCCACGATCGTCATATCGCGCACCTTGCGCGGGTCAAGCCAACTCGTATGCACCGTGGCGAAGCCGCCGCCGGGAAAATACAAGGTTATGTTCGCGACGTCCTCCACGCCCCGCGTCACATTGGCCTTGCCCTGGCAGTTCACGCTCTCGGGCATCTCGCCCATGATATACGAGACGATCGAGATGTCGTGCGGCGCCAGGTCCCACACCACGTTGATGTCCTTCTGGAAGAGGCCCAGATTCAGTCGTCGCGAACTGATATAACGAATGTCGCCGATATCGCCGCTCTTGACGATGTCTTTGATCATGCGCACGGCGGGGGAATAGAGAAAGGTGTGCCCCACCATGAGGGTCAGGCCCTTTTCGCGCGCCAGCGTGAACATCTCGTCGCAGTCCGCCGAGCTGGTCGCCATGGGCTTCTCGATGAAGACGTGCTTTCCGGCTCGCAGCGCCGCCATGGTCTGTTTGTGATGCAGGCTTACGGGCGTGGCTATCGCGACGGCGTC
>JAQBFL010000346.1:0-5377 GCA_032123415.1 bacterium
GAGCCGGCCATGGATCGCTCGAACTCCGCGATGAAGAGCCGCAGGCTCTCCAGCTCGCGCTCGTTGAGCGAGGGGTGTGAAACCGAGACGGCCAGGTAAGCCCAACGCCGGCGGACGCCGTGACGGATGCTGTCCCAAGCCATCCAAGCGAGGCGCTCCAGGTGTGACGGCGTTTCCCGCCCATGGGTCACGAACCAGTAGGCGTAGAAGGTCTCTCCCGCGCGTCCGGCGGGGCCGGGGTTGCGGAGCCGCAGCAGGCGCACGCGCAGCGGCGCGCGGCCCTCGATCGGAACGTCGTCGTAGCGTTCTTCAAGGATGCGGTAGCCCCCGCTGGTCAGGCAGACCTCGGGGTTGTGGATGCTGCGCCGCTCGCGGCCGGTCAGCACGGCCGATGCGAAGAACGACTTGCCGGCCGGGTCGCGATAGAGGCGCTTGAGAATGACGGTGTCCTCGGGCAGGAGCAGCTTCTCGGCCAGTGAGCGATCGTACAGCGGCGAACTGCAGGAAGGACAGGTGTCGGGGTCGTCGAGGTCCGCGAGCAGGTGCTCGGGGCGCCGGCACTGATCGTTGTGGCAGTAGCGCGGCGCCAGGGCGGTAAATGGGCCGATCCGCTCCGGGAGCGACGCGGCGAAGCCGACGCGCTCGTCGTAGCTCACCGACGGAAGCAGGATCATCGTCAATGCGCCGGCTGCGATCAGTGCGCCGGCCGCCGCAAAGGCCTTGGGGCGGGCAAGTTTCACCGGGAGGCCCTCCATGCCGCCAGCCGCGCATGGGCGCGGTCGATGAGCGTGCCGCAGGCCATCAGCGTCACGATGGAGAGAGCGAAGACGAGATAGCCGGAGTAGTCATGATAGACACGCATCGCAAAATCCGGGCTGACGGCCTCCGCGAGAGCGGCAATCGTGACGATGCGCAGCGCGTTCGTGAGGATGGCCAGCGGGATGGAGAGCAGAAAGAGCAGCCAGCCGCGCAGCGCGGAGGGCTGCGTGAAGTAGGCGTAAGGTGCGGAAATGGTGGTCATGACGAACAGCGAGCGCAGCCCGCTGCAGGCCTCGGCCACGTCGAACTGGAACCCGCCCGCGCCCGTCACCAGAACCGAGGCGAAGCGGTGCGTCACGATGCCAAGCCCATTCAGAAACCACGCAGCCAGCACGCTGGAGAGCAACCGCAGCGGGAAGGTAAAGTAGACCAGCGCGTAGGCCGTGAAGCCGAGAAACAAATAGAGGCAGGGGAACGAGACGATGCGGGCGACCGGCCAGCCATAGAGAAACAGCGGTGTGCCCCACAGCAGCCCGACGAAGGCCACCAGGGAGATGCGCGGCTGTTGTGCCCGCCATGCCAGCCAGTGCAGGAGCAGGGAACCCGCCATCACCGCGAGGCCGGTGGCGCTGGTCTCCTTGGCCGCGCGGGCCAGTCGCTCGCGGTTGCGCCAGACGACGGCCATGCTGACGAGCGGTATGACCCAGCTATGCGAAAAATCCCCGCCGCGGACCATCATCTGCCGCGCGATCCAGACAAAGAGAGACCGGCTCGTCAGCTCCACTTCCGAGGAGTTGCCGAAGAAGTGGAACAGGGCGAAAATCGCGCACCCAAGCGCCGCCAGCGCGCCGAGCTCCCAGCTCGGCCGCAACCCGCCGTTCGGCGTCTTCCTCTCAGGTTCCTCGGTCATGTTTCTCTGCACAGATACTCGTCATATGACTGGAGCGCCTCCCGCCGGACCATCCGCCCGAAGAGGTCCTCGTAGAAGTCCGTGACCCGCTCCCAGTTGTAAAACTCGCGGATGCGCGACCGCGATCGCTCGCGGCACTCTTCCACGCGCTCCGGGCGATCAACCATGTCCTGCAGCCGCTCGGCCAGGCCGTCCTCGCCGCGGGCGCCTTCGAACAACATGCCGCACGTCCCCAGCACTTCCCGGTTGACCACGCTGTCGCGGGCGAGAACGCAACTGCCGAAGCCCAGTTGGTCGAGAATGGCCGGCCGCGTGCCGTCCACGCCGGACGGCATGACGAACGCGTAGGCGTGCGAACTCAACTGCGCGTACCCGTCCCCGAACACGTACCCGGTGAACACGACGCGGTCGCCCGCCAGGCTGTGTACGTATCGCTTATAGTCTCCCATATAGGGGGCGTCGCCGACAAGGACCAGTTTCTTGTCGGTGCGCACGCGGGAGAAGGCCCGGATCAGCACGTCAATGGCGTTCTCGGGAACAAAGCGTCCGACAAAAAGGAAATAGCCGCGCGGATCGAGCGCCCACGGCGCGAGGGCGTCCGTGCGGTCGTCGCGGGCGATGTTGCCGCCGTAGGGGGCGAAGATGGCGTCGCACCCGTAGTCGGTGCGGTAGCGCGCGCGGATGGCGAGCGCGTCGGCGATCACGACGTTGGGCGTGCGCGTGGCGACCCGCTCGCAGACGCGCTGGTACCAGCGGGCAAAGGCGCCCCACTTCGCGCGCGCCCAGTCCTCGCCGTCCACGTTCAGCAGCGTGCGCGCGCCGGCCAGGCGGGGCAGCCACGCCAGCGGGGCATTGCCGACGATGCAGTAGTACGCGATGTCGTAGCGCCGGAAGAGCGCGTCGAGGCTGGACACGAAGGTGTGGGAGAGGGTTTCCAGGTGCTTGGTGCGGATGCAGGGCAGGGAACGGAGGCGGACACCCTTGTACTCGCCCTTCACGTCACGGATGAAATGCGAGCGATTGTACACGACAACGTCGTGCCCGCGCTCGGCCAGGCGGACGGCGAGCTGTTCGTAGAACGTCTCGAAGCCGCTGTAGCGGGCCGGGATGCCACGGGAACCTATGAGTGCGATGCGCATTAGAGTTTCGGAATGTCGTCGAGCATGCGGACGCAGGCGACGGCACGCACACGGTCGTTGAGCGGGAATGTCTGGTCGCCGGCATAGATGACGTCGATCGAGTCGAGCTTCAGATCGGTCAGGGCCGAACGCATGGAGGGCGTGACGCATGGGGCGCTCGTGCGCTTGATCTCGAATGCGCGCCGCGCGTTGCCGCGCACGACGAGCAAGTCCAGTTCGGCGCCCGTGTGGGTTGCCCAGAAGAAACATTCCTCCGGCTCGGCTCGCAGGTGCGCGACGATTTGCTCAATCACGAAACCCTCCCACGACGCGCCGAGTTTGGGATGGCCGGCGACATCCTCCTGCGAGGGGAGGTTCAGCAGCCCGTGAAGCAGCCCGCTGTCGGCGACGTAAACCTTGGGCGCCTTGACCTGGCGCTTGGAGACGTTGGCGTGCCAGGGCGGCAACTGGCGGAGAACCAGCGCCGAGGTTAGAATATCCAGATAGCGCCGAACCGTGGTGTCGGCAACGCCGAAGGAGCGCGCGAATTCGGAAGCATTCCACGTCTGCCCGTGATAGTGGGCCAGCATCGTCCAGAACCGACGCATAGTACTTGCCGCCACGCGGAATCCGAACAGCCCGAGGTCTCGCTCCAGAAAGGTTCGTATGAAGCCGCGGCGCCATTCCAAGCTGACCGCATCGTTGGCCGCTAGAAAGGCGCGCGGGAATCCGCCGCGCAGCCAGAGCGCATCGTGGCTTTCGACGCCGACCTCATCCATTGTGAACCCGCCGAGCGTATGGTAGACGATCCGCCCTGCAAGAGACTCGGACGACTGACGCAGAAGGTCGGGGGACGCACTGCCCAGAATCAGAAAACGGCAGGGCGTGTCGGCACGATCTGCCAGGACGCGAAGCGTGGGAAATATGTTTGGGCGCCGCTGGATCTCGTCGAGAACCACCAGACCTTTCAACGGACGCAGGGCCAGCAACGGATCGGACAGTCGGGCGAGGTCTGAGTCATCCTCGAGGTCGAAGAAGGTCGTCATCCCGTCGTAGCTTTCGGCCAGTTGATGGGCCAAGGTGGATTTTCCAACCTGGCGCGCTCCGATCAGGCCCACAACAGGATATCGCAGGAGCAGGCCGCGAATGACCTCAAGCGTCTGTTGTCTCGGTTTCATAGCGTCATATTACATTGAAATCTCTGCGACGGCAACCGAGATTTCATGGATCATCCGCCCAATTCTACGCAGCGCTTGCGATAGTGCAGGTAGTTCTCGTAGGGCACTTCCTCGGGGACGCCATGATCGCACGTCGGGATATACCCCCCGCGCTCGCGCATGGGCGGAAGGATGCGCTCGACCTCGCGATCGATGGCTTGCTTGCTCTGCGCCAGGATGCGCTTGTCGATGCCGCCAAAGAGGGCGAGGTCGGGATACTGACGCCCGATCGCCACGACGTCGCACCCCGAAGCCACCTCGAAGGGCGACATCGCGTCCATGCCGAGCTCCCGATAGACGGGGATGACCGGGCGGGCGTTCCCGTCGGTGTCGATCTGGATGTAGAGATGCCGCGCGCCGTCAATCTGCCGGCGCCGCACGTTCGCGATCAGCTCCCTGTAGTAGGGCCAAAGGAATTCGCGCATCATGTCCGGCGAGATCAGGGGGCCGTTGTTGAAGCAGATGTCCTCGGCCAGGAACAACTCGTCCAGCGTCACATGCCGCTGGTGTCGGGCGATCACGGCATCCGCCAGCTCGAACCAAGCCCGCATGCAGTCGTGAATGAGCTCGGGGTCGTCATAAAACTTATAGAGCAGATCGCCCGGCCCGATCAGGCTGCGAAGGTACATGTATCCTCCGACCAGATTCTGAACGACCATGCGTCCCTCGGCGGCCGCGGCCCGCGCCGCCTGAATCTTCTGCTCGAGCTTGCTGTAGCGCTCGTCCGTGCCGGGGTTTAACCGCCACTTGACGTTTTCCTCCCAGGTCCTGCGGTCCTTCACGGGGTGGTCGATATACTCCGGCATGAAGCCGCTCCGGCGGCCCTTGAAGCAGAGCACGGCGCGTCCGGCGAAGTCCTGAACGACTTCGTGTTCGCCGCGGTCTTCCAGAATCTTCTCCTCGAACGCCGGAGCGAACGCCGCTTCGCACCAACCCAGGCCTCCAAGCGAGTGACTTCCCGGGGGATCGTAGTGGAAGAGCTCCGCCTGGGGGACATCTTGCGGCATGCCCTGTTCCGTCCAGCGTTCCAGGCAGTAGAACCCGAACTCCCTCCTGAACAAGGGCGCTCCGGGAACGCGCGCGTACGTGTCGCGCAGCTTGCACGCGGCGGCCGTCATCTTCTCGCGGGGCAACAGCGCATGCACCCCGTCGTCACCACTCTGTTCCGTTGTCATTCAACCTCCATCTCCCGGTAAACTTGCAGCATGCGACGGTAGAAAGGCTCGAATTCGAAGCGCTCCTCGAAACGCGTGCGCGCGCGGCGCCCCATCGCGGCGCGGCGGGGTTCGTCTTCCAACAGCTCGCCCAGTGCCGCCGCCATGGCCGCCGGGTCGCCGGGGGGGACCAGCCGGCCGGTGACGCCGTCGTCGATC
>JAQBFL010000347.1:0-5233 GCA_032123415.1 bacterium
TGCGCGCCCGTCCATCGGGTTTGCCGTAGAAGAGGATGCCGTCGGCAGGCACTTGGACGCGGCCCTCCTGCGCCAGCCGCTGCAAATGCCGGTCGGTGCCCAGTTCGTAGCGGCGAGGGCTGCCGCCGTCGCCGACCGCCGTGGATGGCCATTGCACGCCGTTCTTCTCCAGCATGACCTCGTAAGTGGCTCCGTATAGGTCCATATCCGTGCCCTTGGTGGCTGCCCGGTACTCGTCCCATATCTCGCGGGTATTCCGATACGGAAAGTACTGTCCGTATCCGGCCCGGCGGGCGATCTCGACCATGATCTGCCAGTCGTGCAGCAGGCCCGGCGGTGGCGCGATCATGGGTTCGGTGAACATGCTGCGGCGTTCGGTGTTGCCCAGCACGCCACCCTTCTCGATCCAAAAAGCCGAGGGCAGGAATACATCGGCAAACTCCGCCGTCTTATTCGGGAACGCCCGGCCGTCCTGTGCCTGGCTCGGCGGAAAGATGTCCTGCACAACCAGGAAAGCGTCGCGCATACCGGATGCATACTTGCTGATATCCGGCAGCGACTGCGCCGGATTAGAGCAGATCACCCACATGAACTTGATTTCACCGCTACAGAGCTTCTCGAACATGGCCATGGTGTGCAGCCCCGGCTTGGGGGAGATCGAGCCGCTCGGGACGCCCCAGTGCCGCTCCATGAAGTCACGATCCTTGTCATTGGTGACCAAGCGGTGTGCCGGCAGGGCGTGAGCGAGCGTGCCGCATTCGCGGATGCCGCCGCAGGCATTCGGCTGACCGGTCATGGAAAGCGCCGTAGACCCGCGGCGGCAGATCTTGCCGGTGAGCAGGTGCAGGTTGTATACCAGGTTGTTCGCCCAGGTCCCCCAGCGCCGCTGGTTCAACCCCATGGTCCACAACGACATGCTTTCGCGGGATTTGCCGAACAGGCGGGCGGCCGCATAGATATCGGCAACAGGGATTCCCACTTCGTCCGCCACCTTCTCCGGTTTGTAATCGGCGAGGAAACGACGGTATTCCTCCAGCGAGAGTCGCTTCTCCTCGCCCCAGGCACCGCCGCCCTCGGCGAATGTGACATGCTCGGCCATGAAACGTTCGTCCGCATGGCCTTCCTCGAGCAGCACATACGCCATGGCGTTCAGCAACGCCAGGTCGGTTCCAGGAAAGAAGGGCAGCCAGAGGTCGGCGTGGGCTGCGGTCGGCGTCATACGCGGATCCGCCACGATTATTTTCACGTCGCGGTTCTCCGCGCGGCGTTGGAGAATGCGCCCGAATATGATCGGGTGGTTCTCGGCCAGGTTGGCGCCGATCAGAAAGAAGCAATCGGCGTGCTCGATGTCGTCATAGCCGCCCGGCGGTTCGTCCTTGCCGAAAGTCGTCATGAACCCGGTAACCGCGCTGGCCATGCAGAGCCGGGCATTGGCCTCGACATTGTTCGATCCCAGCACGCCTTTGAAGAGCTTGTTGGCAATGTAGAACTCCTCGGTGAAGAGCTGCGCGCCGAGGTAGATCGCCACCGCATCCGGCCCGTGTTCGCGGATGGTTTCCGTGAGTTTGGCGGCAACCCGGTCGAAGGCCTGGTCCCAGTCGGTCTCGGCGTAACCGTCACCTTGTCGCAATAGCGGTTTCGTGCCGCGCTCTGCGCTATAGACCACATGTGCCAGCGTCAGGCCCTTCAAGCACAATACGCCCTTATTCACAGGATAATCGCGATTTCCACGGATGGCGACAACGCGGGCATCCTTCAAGCCGACCTCCACGCCGCAGCCTGTCCCGCAATAACGGCAGACGCCTTTCTTCCAGAGGTCTGGAACAATGCCATCTACCAGGTAATAGGTCTCGCCGGCCGGCAGGCAGCCGCTCAGGCCCCCAAGTCCAATGGCTGCTGTGGAAACACCGGCCAATTTCAGGAAATCGCGTCGCGTGGTGCCAGTCTCTGTCAATTCATTCATATGTTGCTCTGCGTCTCAGGTGCGTCGTTCTCGATGGGTCTCACCCTGCCGCAATCTGAAGGATCCCCGCGCAGCTTCTCGAGTCCATGCCCAAGCGAAGGCAATACGGCCTCAAGGTTTTCAACTGCGCCCCGTTCTGAGCCGGGCAGGCTGATGATTAAAGTTGATCCCCTGATTCCTGACTTTGCCCTCGAAAGCATAGCGCGCTGTGTCTTTAGAAGTGATGTCGCCCGCATAACCTCATCCAGCCCCGGCGTAGCTCTGTCTATTACAAGCTCAACGGCCTCAGGTGTAACATCCCTAGGCGCGAAGCCCGTGCCGCCAACAGCACAGACCAGATCTATCGAGTGACCGTCACAGTAATGCTTCAACCGCTCAGCTATGAACTCCTTTTCATCAGGCACTATTTCTATTCTGTATATGTTTGCCGACAGTCTGCCTGAAAGCAAAGCACCAACCGCGGGCCCTGCCGTGTCCACGGCTTCGCCGCGCGAGCAGCGGTCGCTGATCGTCAAGATGACACACTGAAAGGCGGTGCGCGGCACGGTCTCAACAACCTCCACCTCGTCGCCGGCTCGGAGCGTGCCGTCCTTGAGGACACGGGCGAACACCCCTCGCCGCGGCATGATGCAGTCGCCGGTCTGGTGATAGATCGAACAGCGGGCATGGCAGACCTTGCCTATCTGGGTCAGCGAGACCTCAATATCTGGCCCCAGGCGCAGTCGGCTCCCCAGTCCGAGTTCATCGAGATCGACACCGGACAGGACGATGTTCTCGGCAAAATCACCTGCTTTCAGGTTTGGCAGCCCCTTCTGGCGCATGCTATCCACGTCGGACGCTGCCAGAAGGCTGACCTGCCGGTGCCAGTTGCCGGCGTGAGCATCACCCTCGATGCCGTGGTTCTCGATGAGTCGCGCGGCATCCACCGGCGTTTTCTTCTCGCCCTTTTTCCTGCTAACGCAGATGGCCTGAATGCTCCCTTTGTCACTCATCAGGAGGCCTCCTTGTCGTCGGATCGCCAAGTGCCGGACTTTCCGCCGGTTTTCTCCAGCAGTCGTACATGCTGGATGATAATGCCCTTACCCGCGGCCTTGCACATGTCGTAGATGGTCAGGGCCGCGACCGACACCGCCGTCATGGCCTCCATTTCAACGCCGGTGGTATGATGGCAACGCACAACGGCTTCCAGCCGGACGGTCTCTCCCTTCAGGGTGGCTTCAATAGTCACGACATCAAGTGGAATCTGGTGGCACAGCGGGATCAGGTTCGCTGTCTGCTTGGCCGCCATGATGCCGGCCAGCCGTGCGGTCTCCAGCACGCCCCCTTTTGTGACAGCACCGGTTCGGCGCAGTTGGTCTGCGATTGCCTCGCCGACGCGGACGACGGCTTCGGCGCGCGCGGTCCGCTCCGTGGGCGTTTTGCACCCCACATCAACCATGCGCGCGCGGCCGTCTTCGGAAACATGTGAAAATGGGGGGCGATCAGGCATCGGATTCCTCCGGCAAGATGGGTGTCACAAGTGATTGTCTCAGGCGACGCCAGGCGCGTGGCGCATACGCCATGCCGGTTCCCGCGGCCATCCCGACCAGAAACCCCGAGGGCAAAAGTACTGCGCACGCGGCGGTCAGCAATGCCGTCGCGAGCGCAAAACGGTCAGGAACCGTATCGCGAACGAAGCGCATCAGCGTGATGCCCTCGGCAACAAGGATGACGCCCAGCACCGGCAAGGGAAACACCTGCACAATGTGCTCAAAGCCGCTCCCGAAGAACACGCCGAACGTGATGAGAAGCAGACCGTATATAAGAACCGATCCGCCCGTGCGCCCACCAAAGACGTAGTGCCCGGCCATACCGCCGGATCCGTGACACACGGGAATGCCCCCCAAAAACGGGACCAGGATGTTCAGCGCCGAATAGGTGTAACCGATGGTACGCAACTTGACCTTGCGTTCCGGGAATAGATCGCCGGCCATCCGGTGTGTGGCAAAAAGGGAGTTGCCCAGGGAGAGCGGGATCTGGGGGAGCGCCAGAATCAATGCGCCCTGAAGCATATCGGCGGGGGTAAAACGAACCAGTTGCGGCAATGCCACGCCAAAGCTCTGCGACCACGTTCCGGCACCGAACTTGAAGCAGAGCGCATACACGAGTCCTATGGCCACGACAGGCAAAGCAGGAGGGCACCGGCGATTGTTCAGCAGCAACAGGATGACAACTGCGCAGACCGCCCCCAGCGCCAACCCCGCTACGCCGTCAGACGGGATATACCGGGTGACCGCCAGGAGGGTTAGTTTGATTCCAAGGCCAAGCTGAATGCCGCGGATCACGCACTTGGGAATGATTGCGCCCAGGCGGTCCAGCATGCCGCTCAGCGTCAAGGCCAGCATGATCAGGCCGATACAGAGTCCGGCGCCATAGATCTGTGGCGCCGTGATGCCGCCGGCAATCACCAGGGCGGCCACCGCCTTGAGCGGTTGTACCGGCATCGGGATCCCGTAGAAGCAGGCCGACGCCAATTGTGCCAGGCCAAACACGGTCAGCACGGATGCCGGATGCATTCCGGACGCCAGAATCATGCCCACGATAAGAGGCAGATCCGTCCCGATGTCCCCCAAAGCGCCGGACAACTCGTGCCGATCAAGCCGAATCCTTATTGTAGATAAAAAGCCCATATCAAATCATTCCTGGCCTAACCGCCGATCGACGCCATGGAGACGGGCTGCTCGAAACCGCTGTCCACCCGTTTGCAGCGCAACGCCTTTCGCACAGCCGTCGTCAGTGCATCGTGCCGATCTCGCTGCAACAGCGGCCGGATACCATATCCCTCCTTGCGGGCCAGGCACCCCATCAAGCGGCCGTCGGAGGTCAAACGCAATCGTGTGCAGTCAGAGCAGAAGCGGTCGCTGCATGGCGATATGAAACCGACCACGCCCTCAGAACCGTCTGCACATCTGACGCGGTAACGCGAGGACGATGAACCCGGAGTGCGCGGCATGAGCGCCAGTTCGAAACGTGACGTCAGCATCCCGCGCACGGAAGCCGTTGGCACAAACCGCTTCTCGAAGAGTGGCGCGCCGTACCCGATTGGCATAAGCTCGAGAAACCTGAGCTCGCAACCGCGCGCCAGGGCAAACGAGAGCACGTCACACACTTCCTGATCGTTGATTCCCCGCATGACCACCATGTTCAGCTTGACCGGGCGCAAATCCGCGTGGAGTGCGGCATCGATTCCTGCAATCGTACTTTCGACACCCTCGCGAAACGTGATGTGCT
>JAQBFL010000348.1:0-2984 GCA_032123415.1 bacterium
CCAGCACCACCGCCAGCACCAGTGCCGCCAGGTCAAGCGCGCTTCGTACGGCAGAGCGGGCGGCATGATCCCGAAGAGATACTCCCATGAATCACGCCTCCTTTACAGGTTCACACAGGAACGACAAGCGGCAACAAATCGTTCCGCGCGGTTGATCCAATCGGTCCGATTCAAGCATACACGACGATCCCCCTTTGTCAACGGCGCCGACGACGAGTACGATTGCCAGTGGTGGGGGCGCCAGTGGGGCCGGTGGGGCGGTTGCCCTGTGCGATTGTCCGCAGATGGTTCCTTTCAGCGGAATCACATGTAAGATGTCACCCCGACAAGCCTGGGTAGGCTCGCGGCTGTCGAGGAATACCCTCCGAAACCGGAGAGAGGCCAAAACGCGAATCGCGCGTTGCGCGCTTGCGCCGACCGCCGGCGCTGTGGCATAATCCCGACCGCTGGTTCACATAATCTGACGGGGCCGCACACGGCGGCCTGCAATCGATCCAATGACGATGGAGGTTCTGGATGATGAAGCGATGCGCGGCGTGGTTGGCGGGGTGCTCGGTGATGTTGGCGGCCGCGGGGCTGGCCCAGGACGGGATGCCGGCGCCCGGCGCGGCGCCGGATGGGCCTCCGCGCGGACCGGAGTTCGAGCGGCGTATGGCCCCGCGGGACATCCGCATGGAGTCGCCGTCCGCGGCCATCCGCAATCTGCTGGCGAACCCGGGGCTGGCCGCGGGGTTGAGCCTGACCCCCGAGCAGCTTCAGTCCGTTGCGAGAGTGGATGATGAAACGGTGGGACGGTCGATCTCGACCGTGCTGCTTGTCCAGATTCTCGCGGCGGTCGTTACCGATCCCGACGTGTCGGCCAAGGCGGGAATCTCAGCCGGACAGCAGGATGCGATCCGTAAGAACCTCACGCCGGCGCTGCTGCGGAAGAACCTGACGGCCGAGCAGGTCGACAGCGTGGTGCGGGCCGTGTTGTCGGCAGGCGGCGGCAGGCCCGATCGGGGTGGGAGGGGCGCGCCGCCGAGTGGAATTCCGCCGGAACTGAAGCGGTTCGACAAGGACGGCGACGGAGATCTCTCCCCGGAGGAGCGGCGCGCGGCGGACGCGGTGTTGGGGCACTAGGGCTGCCCTTTACTCATAAATCGCTTCTTAAGAATCGAGTATCCAACACCATCCTGTCACATGGATCGGCCATGAAGCCCAAGCAAGTCAACGAGTCGGCCGGGTGGTTGCGGGCCGCGATCGAGGAGAGCGCGCGAACCGTACGCGATTTGCTGTCTCAATCCGACCGGATCGAGGCGGTGTGTGCGCGCGTGTGCGACGCGCTAGGCGCCGGCCACACCGTCTTTACGGCGGGCAATGGCGGAAGCGCCGCGGAGGCGCTGCACATGGCCGAGGAGCTGGTGGGCCGCTTTCGCGGCAACCGGCGTTCGCTGCCGGGGATGGCGCTGACGGCGGACACGACGGCGCTGACCTGCATCGCGAACGATTTCGGATTCGACCGCGTGTTCAGTCGCCAGCTCGAGGGGTTGGGCCGCGCGGGCGATGTGCTGGTGCTCTTCAGCACGAGCGGCTCGGCAAGAAACCTGTCGCTGGCTCTGGAGGCGGCACACAAGGCCGGCATGACCGCCGTGGCGTTCCTGGGGCGCGATGGCGGGGCGTTGGCCGGGCTGGCCGACGAGGAAATCGTTGTTCCGGGTTCGGCCACGGAACGGATTCAGGAGGCGCACCAGGTGCTGTTACACCTGGTGCTCGACGCGGTGGAAAGGCGGTTTACCGAAAAATGAGAACGACCTGGTTACGATGCGCGGCCACGGCGGCGCTGGCTGCGATTCCTCTGGTGGGAAGCGCGCAGATTCGACTGGCAGTGCGGACGGAGCATCAGGTGTATCTTCAGTACGAGACGGCGCACGCCTTCGTCACCATCTATAACGACGGAGAGAACGTGTTGAGCATCTGCGACGGCGCTACGGGCGCCTGCTCACGGCTCGAATTTCTGATCGAGAAGCGCGGTGGAGACACGGTGCGCCGCGTGCAGGACGGATCGCCCGTGGGCCGGTTGCAGATCCTGCCGGGCGAACAGCGCGAGTTGGTGGTGGACCTGACGCAGTGGTACGACGTGCGAGAGATGGGACGCTACCTCGTGCGCGCGGCCCTCGTCGTGGACGGCGAGTACCTGCTGTCCGAGCACAGTATGCTCGATGTCGTTCGCGGGCTTGAGATCCTTTCCGTGACGCGCGGAGTTCTTGGCTACGCCGCGATGCAGAGAACCTACAGCCTGCGCTATTGGCGAAGGGACCGGCACGAGTTTCTCTTTCTGACGGTTGACGAGAATCCCTCGGAGTTGAACCAGGGTGTGTTCCAGTTGGGGCGGCTCATACGCGTCGCGCAACCGCGCCTGTCCGTGGATGCGCGCGGAAACGTCGAGGTCTATCACCAGAGCTCCTCCAAGAGCTTTGTGCGGACGACGCTGCGCTCGGACGGTGATGGCGTGCGCTTCATCGACCAGCGCATCGAGTTGGAGAGCGGCGAGCCGTTTCCCAACGTGACGGAGGCCCCGGAACGTCCGCTGCGCGACCCCAGCCTGCCGCGGTAGGCCGGCGCGCGGCTACGGAATGCCGGTTGCATCCGTGGTCAGTTCGATGGTCACGGGGCCGTCATTGACGATGGTCACGGTCATGTGGGCGCCAAATCGACCGGCGGCCACGCGGTGCGCTCCGAGAAGACGCCGCAGCGCATCCAGGTACGTTTCGTAGAGCCGCCGGGCGTCGTCCGCGGGCGCCGCCCCGACGAAACTGGGCCTGTTGCCCTTGCGGGTGTCCGCGTAGAGGGTGAACTGGGAGATGACGAGCACATCGCCGCCGATGTCTTCGATGTCGCGGTTCATCCGTCCTTCGTCGTCCGCGAAGGCGCGCAGGCGGACGGTGCGTCCGGCCAGGCGCCTGGCGTCGTCCGTCGTGTCGGCGGGCCGCACGCCGAGCAGC
>JAQBFL010000349.1:0-3706 GCA_032123415.1 bacterium
GCACCCGGCACACAACGTGCTGGGGTCCTCGCGCGTCTTCGAGCTGGCGCCGCATCTGGTCGGCAAGCCGGTTGTCGAGGGTGGAATCGTCAACTCGGCCGAGGGCAGCCTGCTCGCATACTATCTGCAAGGAGAAACGTCCGACGGCTGCGCCGGGTTCCCGCCGATGCTGCGGCCCCCGACGTTCGACATGGGGCGGGCCGAGGAACATCTCGCGCTGCTGAACGTCACGCACTTCATCGCGCGCTCCCCGCGCACGCGCGCGGCGTTCGCATCGTCGGCGCGATGGATCGAGGAGAACCGCCGCGCGGAGTGGACGCTGTACCGCGCGCGCGACGACGCGGGGCGCAACGTGGTGGTCCACGACGGCCCCCTGCCCGCGGTGCGCACGCTGAACCACAAGCAGGCGTCGCTCGAATGGCTTTACCGCCCCGCCCTTCTGAACTCGCCGGTCGTGATTCTCGATGCGCACGACGCGGCGGACGACCCGGCCTTCCACGATCCCATGAGCGCCGCCGCGTATGCGGCCTTTCTGGACGATGCGGAGCGGACGCCGGGCGGGGAGGCGCCCGGCTGGATCGGCAACCACGCGCCGGTCATTGCCGAAGAAATCTCCGACCTGAGGATCGCCTTCAGGACTACCGCCGTCGGCAAACCGCACATCCTCAAGATCATGGCCTACCCCAACTGGCGCGTCCGGGGCGCGCGCCGCGTTTACCGGGTCACCCCCGGCTTCATGATGGTGATTCCCGAACGCGAAGAGGTCGAGTTGGTGTTCGGATGGACGCTTGCGGACCGGGCCGGCCAGTTGCTATCGTGGTGTGCGCTGGCCGGCGCGGCGGCATGGGCCTGGTTGCGCCGGACGAGAAGAACGGAACCACCATGGGATCCATCCGCACATCGCTTCTGAAGCACCTGGACGCCACGGCCGGCGGATGGGCCTGCCGCGCCGCCGGCCGCTGGACGTATCTCAGGGGGCGGGAGATCCACCTCGACGCCGTTGATCCGGCCGCGGTTCGCCGCGTGTTGGTCATCCGCCCCGGCGGCATCGGGGACATGCTTCTGCTCTTGCCCGTGTTGCAGGCGCTGCGGCGCGGGTTCCCCGACGCCGAGATCGACGTCGTCGGCGAACGGCGCAATCTCGCCATCCTCCAGGCGGCCGCGGTTCCGGTTCGCGGGCTGCCCTATGACCGGCATTCCGCCGGCTTCCTCGCGGCGCTGGTCCGCACGCCCTACGACGCGGCCCTGGACTTCGAACAATTCCACAATTTCTCGGCCTTCTTCGCCTTCCTCAGCGGCGCGCCCGTGCGGGTCGGCTTCAACATCAACCCCCTGCGCAACCCGATCTACACCCACCTGGCGCCGTACGATCCGCTGGGGCGCGAGCATGCCGAATTCGCGCGGCTGCTGGCGCCGCTAGGCATCGGCGCGGCGGAGGTTCCGCCGTTCGAGGGCTGCCTGGCGGATCGCGAGTGGCCGGCGCCCGCCGCCCCCGACGCGCGGCGGCCGGACGGCGCGGGCTACGTCGTCGTTCATCCCGGCGCGAGCGGTCGTTTCAAGCAATGGGCCCCCGCGCGCTACGGCGCCGTGGCGCGCCGTCTGCAGGAGCGCGGGCTGGAGATCGTGGCGCTGGGAGACCGCGGCGACGCCGACGCGGCGGCGACTATCGCGCGGTGCTGCCCGCGACCGATCGTCAACGCGGCGGGACGGACCTCGCTGGCCGAGGCCGCGGGGTTGATCAAGGGAGCGCGGCTATTCCTCAGCGGAGACTCCGGGCTGGCGCACCTGGCGGCCGCGCTGGGCATTCCCTGCGTCACGGTCTTCGGCCCCAGCGACGAAAGGAAATGGGGGGCGTGCGGCAAGAGCCATCGCGCGGTCGTCTCCGACGTCCCGTGCCGGCCGTGCTGCATCTTCGGGTACCGCAAGCCATGCCACTCGATCGCATGCCTCGACCGCGTAAGCGCGGAGCAAGTGCATGCGGCAGTGGCGGCGTTGCTGGGGTGACGAACCGCCCCGGGCTCCGCCCGGCGGCCGACGGCTCAGCCGTGGCCGCGACCGGACACGCCGCGCGTCTGCTTCGTGACGCTGACGGCCTTCTCGTGCGGGCGCAGGCTGCGAACCGCCGCTCCGGCCTTCCACATCTCGGATTCCCGGATGACGCTCAGCTCCTTGTGCAGGCTGGCCTGGTAGTTCTTCTTGCCGCAGACCTTGATGACGCGGGCCGTTTCCTTGCCGGTCTTCACCGCGCGGTAGAGTTCCTTGAACACCGGCGCGACAGCCTTCTTGAAGCGCGGCATCCAATCGAGGGCCCCGCGTTGCGCCGTGGCCGAGCAGTTCGAGAACATCCAGTCCATGCCATTCTCGTCGACCAGCCGGATGAGACTCTGGGTGAGTTCCTCGACCGTCTCGTTGAAGGCCTCGCTGGGGCTATGACCGTGCCGCCGCAGCTCGTCATACTGCGCTTCCATCACGCCGGCCAGCGCGCCCATCAGGATGCCGCGCTCGCCCGTCAGATCGCTGTAGACCTCCTGTTGGAACGTGGTGGGGAACAGATAGCCGGAGCCGACGCCGATGCCCAGGGCCACGCAGCGTTCCCACGCCTTCCCGGTCGCGTCCTGCCCCACGGCGAAGCTGCTGTTAATGCCGGCGCCCGAGAGGAAATTGCGGCGCACGGAGGTGCCGGAGCCCTTGGGGGCCACCAGGATCACGTCCACGAACTCGGGCGGAACGACGCCGGTCTGATCCTTGTAGACGATCGAGAAACCGTGCGAGAAGTACAGGGCGTCGCCCGGCTTGAGGCACTTCTTGACCGCGGGCCAGATCACGCGCTGCGCGGCGTCTGTGACCAGCATCTGGATCACCGTCCCGCGGCGCGCGGCCTCTTCGATCTCGAAGAGTGTCTTGCCCGGAACCCAGCCGTCCTTGATGGCCCGATCCCAGTCGCGCGGGAAGGCCTTGGACTGGCCGATGATGACGTTGAAGCCGTTGTCCTTCAGGTTCAACGCCTGCGCGGGGCCCTGCACGCCATAGCCGATGACCGCGATGATCTCGTTCTTGAGCACCTTGCGGGCCCTGGCCATGCTGAATTCCTTGCGCGTGACGATCTCTTCCTTGACTCCGCCAAAATCGATGAGGGCCATACTCCAGTTCCTTCCGTGCTTCGCTTTTCCCAGCGCGCGCTTGCATGCCGCGCGCCCGTTTTCATCTCGTCTTTCGAGAGTGCGACATAGTACCCCATGCCGCCGACATGTCAAACGATATCATCACCCCCGCGCCATCCGCCACGGTCTAGCTCCGGCACAGCCTCGCGCAGCGAACCGAGCAGCCCCGTCACATCCCCGGCGATCTTCAACTTGGATGCGTCGAGCAGAAACTTATATTCCGTCGCGCGGGAGTCCGAAGCCTGAACCTTGCTCGACGTCAACTCCTCCCGCGAGGCCCCGATGGTCGCGCAACCCACAAGAAACGACACAACAAGGCGACGAACCGACATGTTCGACCTCCCGGCGCCAACGCCCGCCGACCGTCCAACACCGCCCCACCAGACTCAGAACCGCCACAAGTACATCAGTTGCGGCCAAGAGGCGGCCCCGAGCACGGCCCTGACCGGATCCCAGGCGGCCGCCGCGTGGAGAAGGCTGGACAGGCTGAAGCTGCGCTCGTAGCGGTACACGGCCACCTCGTCCACTTCCAGCAACTCGGCCGC